>CAVODA010000129.1:0-4903 GCA_963694265.1 Dehalococcoidia bacterium | reverse complement strand
GACATTGACATCATGTGCGACATTAACCAACTTTGGAACGTGAACCAGGCCACGACCATTGGCAAGCGGGTTGAGGAATTCAACCTGTTCTGGCTGGAGGACGTGGTTGCCCATGATGACTATCAGGGTCTGGCCAGGGTGGCCGACGCATTGGCCACGCCGATCGCCGCCGGTGAGTACGTCTATGGGATCAATCCCTTCCGGCAGTTAATCGAGAACCGGTCCATAGATATTGTGATGATTGACCTGCTACGCGTGGGCGGCATCACTGAATGGCGCAAGGTTGCGGGCATGGCTGAGGCGTTCAACCTACCGGTGGTAAGCCACCTGATACCGGAGATTCACATTCAACTGATGGGCGCGATACCCAACGGTCTGACCGTTGAGTTCATGCCTTGGACGCTGAAATTATGGGAAGAGCTTCCCAACTTTGTTGATGGCTGCCTCGAAGTGCCGGACAAGCCGGGCTTGGGTCTGGCCTTCAGTGAAGAAGCGTTCAAGCGATACGCGGTCTAGACAACTTCCCGCATCGGTCACGCTGCGTCGCCCCACTGTCATCCTGAGCGGAGCGAAGGATCTACCAATCAGTAGTAGGCAGACTGGTGTCGGGAGAAGGGCAGTGGCTCATCCGGCTCAACTGGCAGATTCTTCACCGATGCGGCTGGCTCAGAATGACAAGGCGTAGGCAAGCTAGGAATGACAGGGCGTGAGCTGGCTCAGAATGACAGAATCCGGAACAGGCATACAATTCGAGCATTCAACTACTGAATACAAAGGAGAAAACCATGGTTGCACAGATTCGGACTTACACCATTAACAAGGGAATGATGGACTCTTGGTTGGAGCTTTTTGACAAGCAGATCAGACCGGTCCACGAGGGCCTTGGGATTCCGATCGTGTCCACTTATGTCAGCGCCGACGGGGCCGACTTCGTTTGGATACGGACATTTGCCACTGCAGAAGAGATACCCGATAAAGAGGCCGCTTACTTCGCCTCAGATGGCCGCAAAGCCCTGGGCAGCAAACCCACTGACCACATAGCCAAGATGGACGTTCGGTTGGTGGAAGAAGTCCTGCAAACAGCTAAGTAAACGGCGTAATAATTAAGATAACTGGAGATAAATAATGGTTGACCAGATGCGCACTTACACCATCAACAAGGGAATGATGGATTCATGGCAGAAATTATTTGATACCGGGATCAAGCCGGCCCACGAAGCGCTGGGTATTTCCGTGGTGGCCCAATGGGTCAATGCTGACCACAACCAGTTCATCTGGGTTCGCCGGTTCGCCGACGGTGCGGACGTGCCCGCCAAAGAGGACGAGTTCCGAAACTCGGATGGTTTCAAATCCCTGGGCGACCAGCCTTCAAGCCATATCGCTAGGATGGATGTTCAGAACCTGGAGAAAGGCGCTCTAGCTGGCTAAAATCAGCCGGGGTTAAATCGCCAAGTAAATACAAGTAAATATAGGAGGCCAATTACACTAGTAGTTGGCTTCTTTTCGCATCAGGACGTGGACTATGTCCGCTTCCAGGAAGGTCTCGCCACGCTCTTCGTAGCCATGGTTGGCGTAGAACTCTTTGACGTATTCCTGGGCGTTTAGGATGTAGGTGCTCACACCCTGGGTAGCTGCTTCTTCTTCCAGAAACCGCAAAAGGCGGCCACCAAGCCCTTTGCGTCGCCACTCCGCATCAACCGCCATGCGGCCGATTCGTACTGCGGTGTCCTCGTTGCCGTAAACCAGCCGGCCGGTGGCAACCACTTCGCCATTATTTACTACTATGGCGTGGGTGGCTGAGGAGTCGAACTCATCAAGCTCTTCGTCCATGGGCACCTGCTGCTCGGCAACGAACACCCGAAAGCGCACTTCCAGCGCGCCCTCCATCTCTTCTTCGGTTTCCACCAATTTAACGGTTAGTTCTTCCATTTAAGTTTTTCGTGCAGCCTTATTGATCTTCTTGTTGCTTGATTGGCTGGATTGATTAGACTTTGCCGAGTGCTCGGCGAACGACCGGACCGTTCAGGAAAGTGTGGAGAACTTCTGGTCGGCCACAGCGTTCAGAGATGTAGTCGATCAGTTCTCTGGACTGCCCAAGCAATTGTGTTTGGTCATCGTGACGGCCCTGCAGCCCCGCAATTTCACTCAACTCAAAGAGGATGCGCCACAGGGCCAGCCGTGAGACATACGCCTTTGCTATTTTCTGCGCTTTTTCCAATACTTCTTGGGCTTCATCGACTCGGCCCAGAGCGACCCCCTTTGATTCGTAGCAGGTCAGGAAGGACAGCGTCTTCACTTACGTCGCCATTATAACCATGAGACTCGAGGTCGTACTCTACTAGCTGCTGGAAATCTTTCTCCGCCAACAACAATTCGCCTCGTACCACGTCCGGCATGGAGGTGATTATTCCAAAGTATTCCATGTGGCGTTTGGACGTGAATCGAGGCTGAGTGTAGATGGGTTGCAGGGCTTCTGCCGCTTCTTGTAGGCGGCCAGAATGTACGTATCCCAGCGCTAACTGGGCAGTAAAGTACCACATTCGCGCTGGCTCGGTTATGTCAGTGGCAATGAGAGCATGGTCAATCGCGGGTCCGATCATACCAATGAGACTGTAAATAGCACCGGCTGTTGAATGAATAAACGCGGTGACGATACCAGCGTCGACAATCTGACCTAGCTTCTCAATCCCAGCTTCAACCGCCAACAGTGCCTGGTCAATATCACCGGAATTCATATAGACCTGGACGGAGGCGAGTAAGCCGACTACTTCCAGATGTACGCTGCCGATCGAACGGCTGACCTTTAGCCCTTCCTGAAAGAATTCACTTGCTTCGGGGAAAT
This sequence comes from Dehalococcoidia bacterium, assembly GCA_963694265.1. Lineage (GTDB taxonomy): Bacteria > Chloroflexota > Dehalococcoidia > Lucifugimonadales > UBA3495 > UBA9611. The sequence goes on along the minus strand of CAVODA010000129.1, from coordinate 2,061 downwards.
TTCCCTGGGCGCATGAAACTCCGGTAGCGTTGAAGAGATTGTCGGCCAGCATCGTAGCGTTGTTAGTGGCGCGTCAGTGCGCCCGAGCGCTTGCAAAAGCGGCCTCGGCTTCTGGGAATTGCTCCACGGCAACATGGGCGCGGCTGGAATCTTGCAACGTGAACGCGATTTGTTCTTGCAAGTCATAAGCCGTTACTTGCTCTGACTTGCCCTTGACCTCGATTTCTTCAGCAGGCCCAAACTCAAACAATGGGGCAATCAGGTTGTGTGTGTCGCCGGAGATATGGACTGTTCCTGGTTGGGCGGTCTGTTCGATTCGGACGGCCAGGTTGATGGCGTCGCCCATGGCGGTGTACTCGACCCGCATATCGGAGCCGACCTCACCGACGACCACCAAGCCAGTATTAATCCCCACGCGCACGCCGAAATCGAGTCCCCACTTGGCTTTGACTTCGGCCTGATAGCTGAGGATGATGTCTAGTCCGGCCAGAATCGCCCGCTTGAGGTCGTCTTCGTGGCCAATGGGCGCGCCGAAGAAGGCGATAATAGCGTCGCCCATGAGCCGGGCCACAGTTCCTTCATAGCGGTAGATGGGCGAGATTAGGTGTTCAAAAGCGCCGTTCATGATCTCGGCCCACTCTTCCGGGTCCAGGTTCTCGGCGGCAGAGGTGGAGCCGGTGACGTCGCAGAACAGCATGGTGACCACGCGGCGTTCGCCAGAGCCAGCGCCAGAGCGACGTGCCCCTTCTAGTTTGGCCAGCAGTTCTTTTTGGTGGCGGCAGCGGCGTGTTTGTCACGGCGAGGTACGGCAGATCCTTCGGCTTTGCTCAGGATGACAGACGGGAGGAATGGGTAGTCTGGATAGTGATGCCTAAACGCCGCGAAAAGCTCCCTTATCCAGGGGGCTTTGCCTGTAAAACCAAACTAAATCATCCACGAAACCCGGCCGTGCTGGCGCAAGAAAACAAAGCCCCCTGGATAAGGGAGCTTTGTCTGCAAAACCAATTCAGAGCATCCGAAAACCCAGCTGCGCTGGCTAGAACATTACTATGCCGCGGCCTACCTCGCCTTTGTCCATGTCGTCGTAGGCCTCGTTGATCTTGTCCAGGGAATAGTGGCGGACAACCAGATCATCCAGGTTCAACTTCTTGGACAGGTACATATCCACCAGCTTCGGCATATCGATCGCAGCCTGGGTGGAGCCGTAATAGGTGCCGCGCATGGTCTTCTCGTTCCGGACCATGTCTACCGCATTGATACCGGCCTCTGCGCCTACGGGGGCAATGCCGACAATGGTCACCGTGCCGCTCTTGCCAGTCATGTCGTAAGCGGCCTTGGTGGTATCGGCCGAACCGAAGACCTCAAAGGCGTAATCGACACCCTTGCCGTCGGTCAGTTCCCTAACCTGGGCTACCGGGTCCTTGTCGGAGGCGTTAACTGTGTGGGTGGCGCCGAACTTCATGGCGAACTCGAGTTGAGATTCGCGGATGTCCACGGCGATGATCTTGGAGGCGTTGACCAGGGCTGCACCCATGACCACGTTCAGGCCCACACCGCCACAGCCAATGACGGCCACGGTGCTGCCGGGCGGAACCTTGGCGCTGGAGATGACTGCGCCAACGCCGGTGGGGACGCAGCAGCCGATCATGGCGGCGATGTCCATGCCGATGGGTGTCTCGATGGGAACCACGGCGGCCTCGGGCATCACGCTGTACTCGGCAAAACAAGCGGTCTTGCCAAAGTGGTGGATGCGGGTGTCGCCCTTGTGGAGACGGGTTGTGCCGTCAAACATGAACGCACCGGCGGCAGCGTGGGTGTCGCAGAGGTGGGCGCTACCGGTGAGACAACTCTTACAGCGTCCACAGGAAGAAACAAACGAGAGGATGACCTGCTGTCCGGGTCGGACCGACGTTACACCAGGGCCGACGGCCTCTACGGTGCCTGCGCCCTCGTGTCCGAGGACCACGGGAAGCAGAGTGGGGGCGTCGCCGTGCATGTAATGGCGGTCGCTGCGGCAGATACCGGCGGCGCCGATCTTAACCAGCACCTCCCCAGCCTTGG
>CAVODA010000128.1:0-4910 GCA_963694265.1 Dehalococcoidia bacterium | reverse complement strand
GTCTTGAACATCAAGTTAAAGCGGTGCGGTGCGGTTCGGTCAATTCACCACTGCAATTTGGACAAACCAGCGCTTCGAAGGCTTCGGTTGCCTCGGGTGATTCGGAATCAATGACAGTAGCTTCCAAAATATGGTCTTGGCGGAAGCGGGAATCGTACTCTTTGCACTCAACAAGGGGGCTGAGAAATTCTCAACGTGTCCGCTGGCGATCCACACCTGAGGGGGCATGAGGATGGCGGCGTCCAGACCGACCATGTTATCCCGTTCAGAGGTCACCGACCGTCACCAGGCTTCTTTGACATTTCGCTTTAGTTCCACTTCCATGGGGCCGTAATTCCAAGTAGAACCCAGTCTACCGTATATATCTGAGCTTTGAAAAACTACCCCCGGTGCTTGGACAGAGACAGAATCTTGTCCATCCCGGCATAGGGCATATAGCGGACCAAAATGGGTACCTCCTGAGTTAGGGGGAGGAATCGAACCCCATTAAAAGGGCCGGCGGCGAGGTTATCAAGTCCCGTGGGTGATGAAAACTGGCCTGGCGCTTAGTTAGACGATTAGGGAGGCTTAGTTCACGTGGGGCGGAGGCTCTCCGGCCGCAGGCATTCGTGAGCGTATAGCCTCCGCCAAGTTGTCGGCGCGCAGGTCTTCCAGTTTCAAATATTGGGCGCCCATAGCCTCTGCCACCGGTTCTGCCATGCCAAGCCTAAGGAACCCGGACTCAGTGTCCACCACCACGGATGGCACCTTTTCTTCACCGATGATCCCAGCAGCGGCGTAGGCCTCATCCAGTGGAGAATCCTGGCCTAGGGCCACGTTACCACGGCCGTCGGACAGCACCACTAGCAGGGGCAGAACGTCCCGGTCTTTGATACGTTCAGTTTCGATGATTTCCAGGGCTTTGAACAATCCGGCGCTGAGGGGAGTTCGACCGCCGGTGGGCATCTCCTGCAGGTGAACTTGAGCTAGGTCGACGCTGTTGGTCGGCGGTAAAAGCAGTTCTGCTTTAGTGCCCCGGAAAGATATTAGGCCGACACGGTCGCGCCGTTGGTAGGCGTCTAGTAATAGGGACATTACTGCGCCTTTCACGGCTACCATACGCCGTTGCGCGCCCATGGAACCGCTGGCGTCCACCACGAATAGCACCAAACTGCCCGACTTACTTTCCCTGACCTTGTCGCGGACGTCGTGGGACTCGATCAACACGGCATTCTGGGATTCTCCGGCGGCACGGCGGCTTCGTTGGTGCGGAGCTGCAGCGCGCAGAGTGGCGTCCAGTGCCAGACTGGTTGCCTTCCCCGAGGGCATACGCGAGCGCACGTATCTGCCTGACGTTGAATCAGAGATGGTGACATTGCGGCGTCCGGAGGCCCGGCGGGAACGTTGGTCAGGCGGTTTCAGGTTTAGTTGACGGACTGAAAATGAGTCGCCGACCTCAAACTGCTGTTCTTGGCCTAATGATCCTGGCCCAGAATTATCGGGCTCATCGTCAGAGTCTGGCTCGGGCTCCGGAGGTCCTGAATCAGTCTCTGACTGTGGTAAGTCCGAGGGCTCAGAATCGCCCTCTCCTTGGTCTTGCGGTTGGTCTGACGACTCCCGCTGATTATCCTGTCCCTGGAAATCATCCACCATTGAGTCCAGTTGGTCTGTGGCCAGGTTGGGCTGCTGGAAGGGCTGGCGTCGTTGACGGTGCAAAAGAGCTAGGCTGGCAGCCTCGCGCACGTCCTCGGAGTTTACTTCGGTTCTATCTTCGTAGGCGGCGATTGTTGCGGCAGTCTTGTACATCACAATGTCGCCACGCATACCGTCGACATCATATTCGGCGCAGATGGAAGTAATGAGGGTAAGAATCCCATCACTGACCACGACCTGAGGCAGTAATGCCTGACTGCGCAGTACCCGGTCGCGTTCTTCTCGTTCCGCATCTTGCCACTTGGCCATGAACCCCTGTGGGTCCGCTTCGTAGGCGATACGCCGTTTAACGATCTCCTGACGCTCTTCAGGAGAGAAACGACCCTCCACTTCTACGGCCAGACCAAAGCGGTCCAGAAGTTGGGGCCGTAAGTCGCCTTCCTCCGGGTTCATGGTGCCCACGAGGATGAATTCCGAACGGTGAGTGATGGATATGCCCTCGCGCTCGACATAGTTGCGACCCATGGCCGCGGCGTCCAGAAGAATGTCGACCAAGTGGTCGTTCAGGAGGTTAACTTCATCTATATATAGGATGCCTCTATGGGTGGCGGCAATCAGGCCGGGTTCAAACACCCGGTTGCCCGTTTTAATGGCTTCTTCGATGTCCAGGGAGCCGACGAGCCGATCTTCGGTGGCACCGACGGGCAGGTCAACGATGGGTATCTGGCGGGCCACTGTCTGTGAGTCGCCATTTTGTGAATCGCAGCGGTTGCACAGTCCCTGACGTTCTTCCGGACTGCAGTTGTAGGGGCAACCCTGTACCACAGTCACCTCAGGGAGCAAAGCAGCTAGGGAACGCACAGCCGTTGACTTGGCAGTGCCCTTTTTACCGCGCACTAGGACACCACCAATCTTTGGATTGACGGCGTTTAGAAGTAGAGCCCGCTTCATGGCCGTTTGACCGACTATGGCTGTGAATGGGAACCGGGACTCTGTGTTTGATGTTCCAGTTTGGAGGGTCAAAGTCTATCTAGAGCTCCAGTTATAGAATCGAATGGGTTGCCGTGCTTCTCGTCTCGAAGTTGTTACCAAGACAATCCTGTAGAGACACCAAAGGCCATAATCATCCACGTTAGGGATTGTCTCACAGAGGTCAGGGCCGGGAACAAATTGAGGAGACCTATATTCTCTGGTACCGAATCAGGATTGGCCAGATGCGCAATCTACATTATGCCATTGAACAACACGTAGACCAGCGCCAAACAACGTAATGGTTCGATTTGTATAGATATGCCCGATTGGTCCTCCAACCGGATATAAAAAAGCCCGACCGGATGGGTCAGGCGGGAATCATCATATTGACTCTTACCCCCTTCCTCGAAGGTTCGTAAGTCTAATCGACGGCAGGTTTTCTGGCTTCTGGCCTTAACATTCTTGTCTCCCTTCCTACCCTGATTAATCAGGATAGTGGTTCCACTCACCGTCGAAACAAGGACTACCAGTTCCAGTGGTGGGTCCGCGTCGGCATCTCACCGACTTCCTTTTTCAGTCCCAATCGCTTGGGACCACCATTGACCGTCTAACTAAATTGTAAATAGAGGGTTCGGTGCTTCACCAAATCCTCGTGTGCAAACAATAATCTGATTCATTGGATATGGTCAATAGCAATAATGGTCATTTGAACCAATTGTCAGATCTCATCTCCCCCCTGCCCAATCAGATTGGACGATTAGCGGTAGGTGGTAGGGTCAAGCATGTCTCTGAGTCCATCTCCCAGAAGGTTAAATCCCAGCACAAGCAAGAAAATGGCGGTGCCCGGCGCAAGCAGCAATAGAGGCGAGGTCTGCATATAGGAACGGGAATCGTTCAGCATCGCTCCCCACTCGGGCGTCGGCGGTTGCGCTCCAAGACCCAAAAAACTGAGCCCGGCGATGCCAAGGATGATCCAGCCCATATCCAGAGTTGCTAATACAACGAACGGACCCACGATATTGCGGGAGATGTGGAACACCACGATTCTACGGTCGCTGGCGCCGATGGCCCTTGCTGCTTCCACGTACTCCCGCTCCCTGGCAGACAATACCATTCCACGGATCACCCGGGCGTGACCGGCCCACCAGACCACTGACACGGCAATCATCACGTTAATGAGGCTCGGTCCTAAAATCCCGGCAACGGCGACACCGAGAATCAGCGATGGGAATGCCAACATTAAGTCGACCACGGTCATGAGTCCTGAGTCGATCCAACCGCCATAATACCCTGACAACGAGCCAACAACCGAGGCTATGACCATAATAATAGCCACAGATATCCCTGACATTAGAAGAGTGATCCTTGCGCCAAATATTAATCGGCTTAGTTCGTCCCTACCCAAGTGGTCAGTACCCAGAGGGAACTCAGCAGAGGGGGCAAGAAGTCGAGCTTGTAGATTCAATTCTGTGGGGTCTTGCAAGGGAAGCAACGGAGCGAGCACCGCAATCAGAACGGTGCCGAATACAATGACAAACCCCAAGACTGTTCCATGGTCGCGGCGTAAAGTCTTTAAGATCGCCAGTCGACGGCCTGATCGCCGCGATATCCCTTCCAACCGAAGGTCTTCCGCTTTAGATTGCCTATCTATCAAAGTTCAACCGACTCGACTAGGATGGCTGATTATCAAAATGGAGCCTGGGGTCCAAAAATCGATAGGAAACGTCCACCGCCAGGTTCACAAATAAGAAGATTACGGCAACGTACAATACAAAACCTTGGACTACAGGGTAATCTCTTTGGGAGATTCCGGTAACCACAAACTGGCCGATTCCCGGCCATCCAAAGATTGTTTCGATGATTACAGCGCCGCTCAACAGATATCCCATGCTGGTTCCAAGCACGGTTATGACAGGGAGAAGGGCGTTTTTGAGTCCGTGTCGCCAAACCACGGTAGTGTCGGATAATCCCTTGGCTCTAGCTGTGCGCATATAGTCCTGGGAAAGCACCTCTAAAAGGCTAGCCCTGGTGAGCCGCATGAGCTGGGCCATGGTTCCAAATGATAAGGCGACGGCTGGTAGGATCAAATTTTCTAGGGAACCGTAGCCAACCGCCGGCAGCCAGTGTAATTTGACGGCAAACAAAAGCATCAATGCCGGTGCCATAACATAGTTAGGTACCGCCGCCCCCACCAATGCCAATACCCGGCAGACTGAATCCAACCAGGTGCCTCGTTTAACTGCGGCCATTACACCAAGAGGGATACCCGCCAAAACCGCCAAGGCTAAAGCGGTGGCTGCTAACAA
>CAVODA010000127.1:0-4947 GCA_963694265.1 Dehalococcoidia bacterium | reverse complement strand
TGTCCAGCTTTGGGACTGACCGAGTCACACTGACTCAGGGATCCTGGCCAAGCGCAGATAATGCGGCGGAATCTGCAGACGTCCCAATGGAAGTAGTGGTGGATGGGCTGGGCCTGGATCTGCTGGGCATGGCAGTGGGCGATGTGGTGAGCATCTTCCCCGCCGCGTCCTACACTGACCCGCCGCGCTTGCCGGTGCGTATATCGGGCGTTTTTGAGCGAGTCAATCCCGATGACAAATTCTGGTATGGCGTCGATGACGACTTTAGCCTCAAGAACGACCGCTGGACCATCGTGCCCATGTTCACCAGCGAAGAGGCTGTCATCAACCGAGTGATTGGCCAATACCCAACGCTCTACACCGATGTCACTTGGTTCTATTATTTGGCCCGGGAGAATCTGCGGGCCAACGACGTTCGAGACCTACGAACAACACTTTTAAGGGTCGAGAATGGCATAAAATTCGAGCTTAAGAACTCCAGTTCATCGATTAGGTTGGACACGCTTCTAAGCGACTTTGACGAGCAACTAATCCTGGCCAGGGTTCCTCTGTTCTTGGTGGTGTTCCTAATCACCGGGATTCTGCTCTATTACCTGGCTTTGGTGGCTGGGTTGATTGTCCGTTCCCGCTCCAGTGAGATTGCCATGCTCAAGAGCCGGGGTGCGACCACGACTCAGATTGGCATAATGGGCCTGGGAGAGGGTCTGCTATTAGGCATTCCGGCGGTGATCATCGGCCCGTTCCTAGCGATGCTCGTGGTCAAGGTGCTGGGCAACGTTTTCTTTGGGCTGGGCGGCGGGGCTGATGAAATCTCTGGGGTTCCGGTGGTTGTGTCTCAGGGTGCCATGATTCTAGGACTAATCGGCGGCGGGCTTGCCGTGTTGGTGTTCACTTTGGCCACCGTGGCGGCGGCTAGGCACGGAATCATCGAAGCCAAACAGTCCGGCGCTCGCCCGCCAACGGCGTCATTCTTGCACCGCTACTACCTGGATGTCGTCGCCCTGGGTCTGATCCTGCTGATCTGGTTCCAAGCCAGAAGCCGGGGCGCGTTCCTGATCCAATCGCCGGATAGTACCGAGTTGAAGCTGGATTTTGTTGGTCTGCTCATCCCCGCCCTATTACTGCTGGCCGTTGGGTTGGTGGTGATGCGGGTATTCCCATGGTTTGCGCTCCTCCTGTCACGCCTGGCTGGGCCTGTTGCCCCTTCCTGGTTGGTGCACTCCCTGCGGCACGTGGCCCGCGACCCAATAGTGCCTGGCATCCTAATCGTACTGCTGACTATGTCTACTGCTCTGGGTGTCATTGGCAGCGCCTTCAGTTCCACTCTGGAGCGCAGTCAAAAAGAACGCGCGCTATATTCGGCGGGGGCCGACCTGAGGGTACGGCATATCGGCGTATCCAGCGTAAAGCCTGGTGGTCGGTTTGCCGAAAACGTAGCTGAGAATTCGGCCGTGGTCAGTGCGGCTGATGTGTTCCGCACCAACGGGCAGATCACGTCCACTGGGTTCAGTGATCCAGCCGTTATTCTGGCAGTGGACTCTGCGAAAATTGCTGACGTTGCCTGGTTTAGAGACGACTTGGCCGATGGAAAGTCGATGAGTGACTTGGCTGAGTTGCTGGGCGACGGGCCGGAGGCTCCGCAAGGACTAGAGCTTCCTGACGACGTAATTGGCTTGTCTGCATGGGTGCAACCCACGGGGCTGGACGGCGGTGCGAACCTCTGGGCGAGACTGCGCGACGCCAACGGCGTTTACTTTGATACCTGGGTGGGAACCTTGGGAAACCAAGGCTGGAACAAGATTCAGTCAGACCTTTCACCGGTGATTGCGGCCGGACGCCGTCTCGTTAACGACACACGTCGAGGCACTCTTGTGCGGCCATTCACGCTGCAAGCATTTCAGGTTACCAACCGCCTTGGCGGGTTTGGGTCTAACGGCCTGGGGGCCATCTTCTTGGGAAAGTTAGAGGCGGTGACCACCAGCGGGCCGGTTCTGCTGGCCGATTTTGAGTCGTCTGACGGCTGGTCCGTGGTCGAGGACTTCTCACGGCCTGGACTGTACGCATTGGAGACCAGCGGGTCGGCAGGGGGCGGACAATTTCCAGTATCGACACGCTTCAGTTGGGCCAGTGGCGGCGTTGGGCTGCGGGGTCTGAGGCCTGGCCCTACAGAAGCCCCAATAGCCGCGGTGGTTAACTCAGAGTTTTTGGAACTGGCCGACGCTGGTATGGGTGACGACGTGATTTTGGGACTGTCCACCTACTCGATTCGGGTGAACGTCGTCGGTGTGGCTGATTATTTCCCCACGCTGGACCCCGGAGACAAACCGTTTGTGGTGTTGGATCTGGACAGTCTTGAGGCTGTGGCCAACCAACATAGCCCAGTCCCAATGGCCGGAGCCAACGAGATTTGGGTGAACCTGGAATCTTTCTCTGCGGACATGCCGGATGATTTCGATCAGACCGGTGCGGTTGGCGATGCCGATAATGTGGCCGCATTCATGCGAGAACTCGGGGTCAACATCAGAGACGTTTATGACGCCGAGGAAATGGTGGTCTCCCGGGTCGACCAACCGCTAGTCAACGCCGGTTGGGGCGCGTTGCTAGTGTTGTTGTTCTTGGCGGTAGCCCTAGCCACGGGCTCAGGAGTGATGTTGTTTTCGTTCCTGGACACTAAGGAGCGTCAGACAGAATTTGCCCTGCTCCGCACCCTGGGTTCCACCGGCGGCCAGATGCGGGGCATCGTGTGGTTTAATCTATTCCTCATCGTCATCTGCGGCGTGGCTCTGGGCACCTGGGTGGGCCAGTTGATCGGTTCAAGCCTGCTGCCGCTCATGGAACTGGCTGAAGAAGGCGAGCGTGTGACACCGCCCATGGCGTTTACGACCAATTGGCTGTCGCTTTTGGTGTCGTATTCGGTCCTGGCGGCAGTCACATTAGTAACTGTGATCTGGCTGGCCTGGTTGAGCGCCAAAATACAGGTGCAGCAGGTCCTCAGGATGGGAGACGCAGGATGATGGAATTAGGGACTTCCTGAATAGCCAAACCCAAAACAACCCAGGTTTTAGGCATGGGAGACAATACATGACACAGTTGAGCGAATATCTGACCAATCAGAGCGGCAATCCCGGTCCGGTTCAGCAAGACGGCCCGTATATCAACTGCAATGACCTCTTCAAGATCTACAAACTCGCCGATCTGGAAGTGGTGGCCCTGCGCGGGTTGGACCTGACCGTGGAACCCGGGGAGCTGATTGCAATCATCGGGGCCAGTGGCAGCGGAAAAAGTACGTTGCTAAACATCTTGGCCGGCTTGGACCGTCCATCTGCAGGTCAGGTCATGGTCGGCTCCAGAGATTTACTGGACGTGTCTGATAATGACCTGGTGATGTACCGACGCTCTGAGGTCGGTTTTGTCTGGCAGGCCACTGCCAGAAACCTGGTGCCCTACCTAACGGTGGGCGATAACATCGAACTGCCCATGGCCCTGACCGGCCAATCGGCCAAGGCTCGCCGAGCCTGGTCCAGTGAATTATTAGAATCCCTTGGCATCGCCGACAAGGCCAAACGGCTTCCCTACCAGCTGTCCGGCGGCGAACAGCAACGGGCCGCCATCGCCGTGGGCCTGGCCAACAAGCCGCCCCTGCTGCTGGCTGATGAACCCACCGGCGAGTTGGATACGGAAAACGCCGACAGTATCTTTGAGATGATTCGCGGTTTGAACCGTGCCTACGGAGTCACGGTGGTCACCGTGACTCACTACGCCGGAGTCTCCCAGTTTGTGGACCGGGTTGTTCACATTCGAGACGGACGCATTGGTTCCGAGACTTTCTCCAGGCCGGATTACCGACGAGATGGCGATATGGTGCAGGATGAGTTCGTGGTGGTAGACCAGTCTGGGCGGCTTCAGCTTCCGCTGGAACTGGCCGACCGGTTTCGCAGCGGTGGTTTGGCCAAAATACAGGTTGAAGATGGTCAAATCGTCATCGACCCGCCCAGCACAAACCCTCGTCAGACCCTTAGCCGTAGTTAGCAGCCGGATTTACCGGGCTTGGATTTACCAGGCTTGAAATATTAGGAGTTAAGCAGTGGTGGCTAGCGAACCAAATATAACGGCCAGGGTCGGCCCGGTGATTACAGCGGTCGGTGTCAGTCGTGTCTTCGGCTCCGGTGATACCGCCGTGACTGCTTTGGCCACCATTAATTTGACCGTGGAACGGGGTGATTTTCTGGCGGTCACCGGTCGCTCCGGCTCCGGCAAGACCACATTGTTGAACCTGCTCTCCGGGCTGGACCGCCCCAGCTCCGGCACCGTCGAATTTGACTGCGAAGACCTGGCCAAGTTGAAAGAGGCTGACATGGTTGATATGCGCCGGCACAAGATCGGTTTCGTGTTCCAGTCATTTGGGTTGATGCCATTGCTTTCGGCCCAGGAGAACGTGGAGCTGCCGCTGCACATCGGCGGAGTGTCATGGCGGGAACGCCGACAGCGGGCACACGACGCTCTGGAGGCTGTCGGCTTGAGCTCCAGGGCCAGACACCGCCCATTTGAACTGTCCGGCGGCGAACAGCAGCGCGTGTCCATCGCCCGGGCCTTGGTGACCGGGCCGGAGGTGGTGTTCGCCGATGAGCCCACAGGAGAACTGGACACCGCCACCGCTCGTTCCATAGCTGAGACATTGGGTGAAGTCGCAGCATCCAGGCGGGCCACCGTCATTGTGGCCACCCACGACCTAGACTTGGCCGCCACAGCCCAACGCCGCCTGGACCTGGTCGACGGCGCGATTGTGTTTTAGCTACCCCTCCCACAGACCCCGAGTCACCAAGTTATGGCCTACGTGTATACTCCGGTCACTGATACTAATTGGACTAGGAGTTGGCATGTTTGTGCGTATCTATACTGGCGATGATGGCCAGTCCCATTTGGAAGAGATGGCTGCCCCCGCAGAGG
>CAVODA010000126.1:0-4959 GCA_963694265.1 Dehalococcoidia bacterium | reverse complement strand
CAACAATGATGTGCTGGGCAAAGTAGAGTACCCGTTCCAGGTTCCTGGGAGACAGGTCCAAGAGCAGACCAAGCCGACTGGGCGTGGTCTTGCTGAACCAAATGTGCGCAACGGGGGCGGCCAAGCGGATATGGCCCATGCGCTCACGGCGTACTTTAGACCGTGTGACTTCAACGCCACAGCGATCGCAGATTACACCGCGATAACGGATGCGCTTGTATTTTCCACAGAAGCATTCCCAGTCCTTGGTCGGACCAAACAGCCTTTCACAGAAGAGGCCGTCTTTCTCCGGACGAAGGGTTCGGTAGTTGATGGTCTCAGGCTTGGTTACCTCACCGTGAGACCAGTTTAGTATCTGTTCAGGGGATGCAATGGAGATACGGATCGAATTGAAATTTGTGCCAGGAGTTTCCGTTCTATCTGCCATCCTAACCATTAAATCGTCTCCATCGCCTGGAATAGATCGGTTTCATCTGAGATTCCCTGGGTCAAAGAAGCCGGCTTTTCCTCGTTCAACAGCTCAACTGCCAGGCCCAGACTCTGGAGTTCTTTGAGCAGTACGTTGAATGATTCCGGCACACCTGGCTGGCCAATGGGTTCACCCTTGACGATAGCTTCGTACGTTTTTACGCGTCCGGCTACGTCATCGGATTTGACCGTTAGCACTTCTTGTAGGTTATAGGCCGCGCTATAGGCTTCTAAGGCCCACACTTCCATCTCACCAAAGCGTTGCCCGCCGAACTGGGCCTTTCCTCCCAAGGGCTGCTGAGTGATCATAGAGTACGGTCCAGTGGAGCGCGCGTGGATCTTGTCTTCCACTAAGTGGATGAGCTTTAAGATATAGATGTTGCCAACCGTGACCAATTGGTCAAAGTTTTCTCCGGATCGCCCGTCGCAGAGTTCGAACTTGCCGAAGGTCGGCGGCGCAATACGCTGCTCGCGGTGCACGTCGATGGCCGCTTTTTGCATTTCATCCAAGGTCATTCCCTTGGCATCTATATTCGCTTCGTCCGTGAGCCACATTCTAAGGCAGGCTTCTTGGGCGTAGCCGTATTTCTTTTCGTCAAATATGAGTCTGGGGTCGTAACCCTTTTCTTCCAGCCAGCGGTCCACCTGAGGGTAGTCCACCTCAGGCAAGATCTCTGTGGCGCCGATGCTGGTGGCGCCTGCTTGTTCTGTGAACCAAACGCGGGCCAAGGCGTCTTCAACCTGTTGGTCTCCGGCCCCGTCAAACACGGGTGTATTGGCCCTGAAGTTCAGCCCGCGGGCGGCCCAGCCAAGGTGAGTTTCCAGCACCTGGCCCAGGTTCATTCGGGAAGGAACACCGATGGGGTTCAAGATAATGTCTACCGGCGTGCCGTCAGCCATGTAGGGCATGTCTTCTTCAGGCAGAATCCGGGCGACAACACCCTTGTTGCCGTGACGTCCGGCCATCTTGTCACCAACGGAGATTTTCCGCGTTTGGGCAATCCAGACCCTAACGGCCTGGTTGACGCCCGGCGACAAGTCATCTTTGTTCTCACGGGTTAGCACTTTGACGTCGATTACCTTGCCGCGTTCCCCGTGGGGTACGCGTAGAGAGGTGTCTTTAACGTCGCGTGATTTCTCACCGAAGATGGCGCGGAGCAGCTTTTCCTCTGCTGTTAGCTCCGTTTCACCCTTGGGCGTTACCTTGCCCACCAGGATGTCTCCGGGGCCAACATCAGCGCCAACTCGGATGATGCCAAGGTCGTCCAGGTCTCTCAGGCTGGTTTCACCCACGTTGGGGATGTCCCGTGTGATCTCTTCGGGGCCCAGCTTGGTCTCCCTGGCTTCCATCTCATGCTTTTCAATATGGATGGAGGTGAAGTAATCGTCGCGGTAGAGCCGTTCGCTGACGATGATTGCGTCTTCGTAGTTGTAGCCTTCCCATGACATGAAGGCGACCAGCACGTTTTGGCCCAAGGCGAGTTCACCGTGGTCGGTGGAAGAACTGTCGGCTAGTACGCTGCCAACGTCTACCACGTCGCCCTTGGTGGCAATGGGGCGCTGATCGAAACAGGTTCCCTGGTTGGTACGGGAGAATTTGATGACCGGATGGGGGAAATCCACACCATCTCCGTCGGTCACGATGATCTCGCGTCCGGTGACAGATGTGACCACACCGGCAATCTGGGACAAGACTAGTTGTCCGCTGTCTCGCGCTACACGGCCTTCAATTCCGGTGCCAACCACCGGGGCTTGAGGGCGCAACAGAGGCACAGCCTGCCGTTGCATGTTGGACCCCATCAGGGCCCTGTTGGCGTCATCGTGCTCCAAGAAAGGAATCAGAGCTGCTGACACGCTCATAATCTGCATGGGCGAAACGTCCATGTAGTCGATGACGTCAGCGGGCTCCAGGGTGTAATCCTCTCCTACTCTCAGTTCAACGCGGTCTTGGACGAACTGGTTTAGGCTGTCCAGTTCTGCGTTGGCCTGGGCGACCTTGAAGTCTTCTTCTTGGTCGGCAGATAGGTAGATGACTTCGTCGTCCTTGTGGGCAACGAAGGGCTGCACGTTGATTATTGTGCCCTTGGGCATTTGTTTCAGCGCGTTAATCTTGTTGGCGCCGATCGCCCGGCCCTTGCCAACTATGGTCTTGCCTTCTATATCCAGAACAGCTTCTGTGACCGTGCGACCTTTGAGGTCATCCGAGTCATTGGGAAGGGTTTTGAACACCTTCCGATATGGAGATTCAATGAATCCGTATGGGTTAATCCTGGCGAAAGACGCCAGTGAACTGAGCAGGCCAATGTTGGGACCTTCAGGTGTCTCAATGGGACAGATGCGACCATAGTGGGAGAAGTGAACGTCTCGCACGTCGAATCCGGCCCGTTCTCTGGATAGACCACCGGGGCCCAGGGCGGAGAGACGACGCTTGTGCGTCAACTCAGCCAGCGGGTTGGTCTGGTCCATGAACTGGGACAACTGGGAGCCACCAAAGAACTCCCTAACAGCAGCAACCACCGGGCGGATGTTGACCAATCCCTGCGGTGCGGCGGCTTCAGGATCCACCAAGGTCATCTTTTCTTTGACCATGCGCTCCATGCGGAGCAGGCCCACGCGTACTTGGTTCTGTACGAGTTCGCCCACACCTCTTACGCGACGGTTGCCCAAGTGGTCAATGTCGTCCGGATGTCCCTCGCCTTGGTTGATGCGGATCATGGTGCGAATCACCGAGACCACGTCTTCTAGGCTTAGGGTCATTAGGTCGTTGTTGCCGGCCTGTCCGAGACGGCGGTTCAACTTGTAGCGGCCCACGCGGCCCAGGTCATACCGGCGGGGACCAAAGAACAGGTTTCGAATCAAGGTCCGTGAGTTTTCCAGACTGGGAGGCTCACCGGGCCGGAGGCGACGGTAGAAATCAATCTGAGCAGCGGCAATTCGTCGGGCAGCGTCGCCGTCAAAGTCTTTATCTTCGTGCAACCATTCCCAGAGAGATCGGAGGTCGTCTTCTTTGAAGTTGAGGTCCTTGGGCTCCAGGATTGGATCCTTGTCCAAGGTGGCCTGCATGTAATGGTGGTTCTCGTCGGTATCGACGTCTGTGAACAGCGCCATCATTTCGTCGTCGTCTGCGACGCCGAGGGCGCGCAGGAAAGTGGTGGCCGAAACTTTGCGTTTCCGGTCTACCTTAACTGAGATGATGTCTTTAGCGCTGGTCTCAAACTCCAGCCAGGCACCCCGGGAAGGGATCAACTTGGCGGAACAGAGGTCTCGGTTACTGATTGCGTGTCGATCTAAGACAAAGTAGATGCCAGGAGAACGGACCAACTGGCTGACCACCACACGTTCTGCACCATTGATGATGAACGTGCCGTTATGGGTCATCATGGGAATATCACCCATGAATATTTCTTGTTCTTTAATCTCACCAGTCTCTTTCATGACCAGGCGTGTCTTCACGTAGAGGGGCTGAGAGAACGTAATCTCTCGCTCCTTGGTCTCCTGTTCGGAGTACTTGGGATCCCTGAAATAGTGGTCCAAGAAATGTAACTCGTACTTGTTGCCGGTGTAGTCGGCTATCGGAGAAATTTCCTGATATACTTCGGTTAATCCCTCAGTTTTGATCCAATCCCAAGACTGGATCTGACTCTGAATGAGGTTCGGGACGTCAATTATCTGCGGAATCTGTGCATATGTTTTGACGTCTGGAAGTTTCGCAGTTTGCCCTTTAAGGGCAGGAGACAAAGCCATTTACGATTCTCCTTAACGTGAGTAGAGACGATTGGACGAGCGGCCTAGTGGCAGAGGCGTGATGGTACGCTATAAAAAAGCGCACTGATGAAGACTACTGACAGGTGTGGCGAACGAATTCGTAACGTGAGGCATAGCTCTAGTAAACTTCAATTATACAAGTAATAAATCCAATGTCAACGTAATGACTCCTGGGTTTTCGCAAACTTCGGATTTTGGCTTTTTGCCCCGTTGGGTTTTGGCTTTTTGCCAAAGCAACCATGGGGTTATTTTTTGCCACCGCCATTACTATCATTTTGGATAACTTATGGTCTATCATCCAATGACTCTACCTAATTACTCTATAGGTACCTGATTTTGCGAGTGCTGTAGTATTCGTTAATCAGTTTGGAAAGATACATCCTCTGATTCGCTCCGTGCGTAGTGCTCTACGTGATGGAATTAGTAACAGGCACGGGCCAGTGCGATTCAGATTTATAAGTTAGGTTTCAATGGCAAATTTCAGCCTTAAACCGTCCGACATGCAGATTGCCGGCCGATCCGTCCATTACGCTTGGGTGATAGTGGGTGTGGGCGCGGTCATGCGTTTGTTCAGTTCTTCCTTCCGTTCTTCCTCCAGCATCTTGATCCCCAGGTTAGTTGAATCATTTGGTTGGAGCTTTGGCCAGGTGGGTTTGGGCTTTGCCATCCAGTGGATCGTTTCCGGCATGTTTGGTCCCACTGCGGGCTGGATGGGTGACCGGTACG
>CAVODA010000125.1:0-4979 GCA_963694265.1 Dehalococcoidia bacterium | reverse complement strand
GGCTCAGCCTGCAAGGCCTAGTAGGGTTTCGGCGTTGGTGTGGTAGATGAGTTCTCGTTCGGCGTCGGTGCACTCCAGGCCGTCCATCATCTCGCGGTAGATCTCCCAGTGCATGAACGGGTGATCGGTGCCGAACATTATTTTTTCAGGGCCAAACATCTCGTAGCAGTACTTCATCGTCTCGGGGCCGTGCGCCACCGTATCCACGTAGATGCGATCCACCGATTCTGCGGACGGTCTGGCCAGTTTTGGCTCACCTTCTGGCGGTTCGTAGATATCAATCATGCGCTCCACCCGGCCGCGCAGATAGGGCACCCAGCCACCGGTATGTGGGACGATCAGTTTAAAGCCAGGTTCTTCTTCGAAAATGCCGCTCATCACCAGCCGCATGGTGGCCAGAGTGGAGTCGAACATCAGAGACATGCCGCGTACCAGGGGTTGCAGGTCCATGCCGTTTAGGTTCATTGGCGCGGTTGGGTGCAGGTTGACGGGCACACCTAGCTTGGCGATGTGGCGATAGACGGGCATGAACTCCGGCGAGTCCACCACCTTTTGGTTGATGTTGGAAAAGAGCTGGACGCCTTTATAGCCAAGCTCGTTGATACAGCGGTCAACCTCTTGGATGGAGCGTTCGGGACTGCCAAAACCAATGTTGGCCCAGCCAATGAACTTGCCAGGGTATTTCTGGATGACCTCGGCTTGGAAGTCGTTCATCCGTGCAGCCCAGTCGTCGGCCTCTGCGCCGCCCAGCATCTCCGGGCCGGGGATGCCGTGATTGATTACGGCCAAGTCCACGCCAATCTGGTCCATGTCTTTAAGTTTTTGTTCAACGTCGGCGTGCACTGCTGCGGAGGTTTGGGTGTAGCCTCCGCCGCAGCTAATGAAGTAGGCACCGCCGCGCAGGACCGCCTTGGGCAGGTTGCCACGGCCGGACAGATACTCCAGGTATTCCGGCATCACCAGATGGCTATGAATGTCTATTAACAGAAATCCCCCTCAGGCCCCCTTTACGAAAGGGGGAGGTTAATTTTGCGTTGGTTCTAGCAGAGCATAAATCGCAAATAATCAGAGGCATTGATTATAAGTATTCAATACCCAATGATTGAAATAATATGGCATAGATCTTATTATGGTATCCAGTATCTAATCGTTTGAGGCTCATTCTAACGACTTGGCCTCAGACGCTGATTAACTTTTCCCACAGAGTCTTGCGGCTTTTGCCGTGATTTAGCCAAACATTTGATAGATAGAAACGCGTTCCGCAGTCTGAACTTGGTAGCCTCTTTCCGAGACTTAAGCTCGACTGAAACTAGAAAACGGGTTCTGCTCTCCCTGGCCTCAACCCAGTTGTTGGTCCAGCTCTCGACCATCCCTATGGCCCTTTCGGTGCCGTCGATGGCTGAGGACTTTGGCGTCGATGTCTCCCAGGCAGCCTGGACCATCGTCGCCAGGATGCTGGTGATCGGCAGCACGGTATTCTTCTTCGCCCGGCTGGGTTCCAAGATTGGTCACGTCAGGGTTTATTTTGTCGGCGTGATTATCATGGCCATTGCCTCGTTGCTGGCCGTAACGTCTGCCAACATCAACCAGGCAATCGTCTGGAGCGGGGTCGTTGGGCTTGGTGCGTCTATGATTAGCTCCAATGCAAACCCTATCTTGGCGATTGTTTTTGGCGATAAAGAGCGGGGCAGAGCTTATTCCATCCCCATTATTGCAGCCAGAATTGGGACACTGCTGGGCATGGCTTTATTTGGCGTGTTCTTGCAGTTCTTCAGTTGGAGACTGGTCTTCCTGACCTCGGTTCCGGTTGGGGTGTTCGCTCTGTGGATGGCCCGGCCGTTACTGGAGTACGAATTACTCAAGGCTACCGATGCCGCCAAGAAGGTGGTGTTGGGCTCGCCCAGCGCATTGCTGATGATGGCTACTCTGGCCGTTTTCATCCTCTCCGGACTGCATGTCCACGAGGGCGATGAAAGCTTTGTCAGCGCAGAGGCCCTTGAGTATCACCTGCCGGTCCATGCTTTGTTCTTGGTGATGGCGGTGGCCTTCATCATTGTGCAGCGTCGTTCGGCTCAGCCGTTTTTGAACTTTGGCAATTTCAAGAATAGCCAGTTCTCCATGGCCCTATTCAGTGACCATACCTTCCACATGTCCATGATGGCCGTGGTGACCTTGGTGCCCATCCTGGTTGAAAACGGGCTGGGTTACGACCCCATCGTCGCGTCATGGGTGCTGATACCCGGTCAATTCCTGGGCATTTTCCTGCCATTGATCGCCGGATACTATTTCGACAAATCCAACCCACCGTGGATACGACCGGCAGGACTGCTGGCCATCGCGTCCGGGTTTGTGCTGCTGGCCGTGTTCTCCACTTCAGTACCGATTTGGGTGCTGCCCATATTGCTGATACCGGCGTTCATTGGCACACACACGTTCAACGCGCCCAGCAACGCCACGATTATGAATAGCCTGCCCGAGGACCGGAGCTTTGCCTCAGGTGTGATGGAGACCAGCCGACAGATGGGCCACACCATCGGGGTAACCATCGCGGCCGCCATGCTGGGTCTAGCGCTGCCGACGGGGATTGGTTTCATGACTGAAACCGAGGCTATGCCCTTCTACCGCACAGGCTTCCAGTACGCCGCGACAGCGGTCGTATTCACCATAATGTTGGGTGCGCTGGTGGCGTCCTACCAAACGGGAATCATCGGCAAACGATTCGGGAAGGCTTCGGTCAAAGCTTCTTCTACTTCAGGCGAGGCAACAGAAGAAGCAGCGGTTCCGGCCCCGACCCAGGCGGACGACTAACTCAGTCTTCCCGCAACATAATTAGCTACAACAAGAAAAGGACCTTCCTGGATCGCAATCCAGGAAGGTCCTTTTTGTTTCTTTATTGTTTTACGGTTCGATGGGCAGGGAAGAGTTGTTCTGGTCTTGCTCGGCTAGTCGTCGGCCGGGGATGGAGCCGCAGGCTGTGCCTCTTGGGGTAGATCGCTTTCCCAGTCGGGGATCAGTTCGGTCTTGGTCGACTCCATGGATATTATTGCGACCATTCCGCCGACACTAGCAAAGAAGGACACCAACCAGGCAATGTCATAAGAGCCGCGTATGTCATAAACGAAAGCTCCCAGCAGCCCGCCAAGGGCCATGCCGAGTCCAGCTCCCATGCTCTGAATACCGAAGACCGTGCGAACCGGGCCCATGCCAAAATATTGGCGATTGACCACTAAGAAGCCTGACATTTCGCCGCCGAACCCAATTCCGAAGACCACTGCAAATACGTAGAACTGCCATGCATCCGTGGTCCAGAAAAGCATGAGAACCGCCGCGCCTTGAATCAGGTAGAAGAATGACATCACGCCCTTGGCACCCAGTCGGTCGGCCAAGATCGGCACCATCAAACGACTGCCGACGCTGGCCAGCGAGTATATGGTAACAATCACCGAGGCGGCACCGAGGGACATACCTTGGGTTTTAGCGAAGAACACAACGTGAAGAATGACGATGGCATGGCCAACGCAGCCCAGGTGGTGAATCAGCGGCAAAAACCAGAAGGCCCTGGTTCTTTTGGCGTGCTTCAGAAATACCTGGCTTCTAATCTTGGCCATTGAACTGTTGATGGGATTCGCAACAACTTTTTCATCAGTCCCAGAACCGTAAGGCAGTTTGCCTCGCTCGGCCGGTTCACTGTGGAAGAAGGCCAACAAACCAAAAACGATGGCTCCAGCCACTATGCCAATGAGAATAAACGCTGTTTGCCAGTCGGTTTGGGTCAACAGAATCGTGAGTCCGGGGGCCAGGATGGATGCTCCCATACCACCGGCGGATTGCTGGATGCCAACTGCGACTCCCAGTTTTTTCTTGAACCAGGCCGCCACTGTGGTCGGGATATTGACCCGGAACATGGCCTGGGCAATACCGAGGATGATGCTGTAATAAAGGAAGAGCTGCCAAATCTCTGTAATGGTGCTTAATAGCACCAAACCAGCGGTAAAGAACCCGGCTCCAATCAGCATCACTCGCTTAGCGCCGTAACGGTCTCCCATCACTCCGGCCCAAGGTGAGAGCAAGGCACCAATAACAGCTCTGAGAGAGTAGGCTAGAGCGGTGACCGTCAGCGACCAGCCAAAACTGTCTTCCATGACCACTATCAGGATGCTGTAGGCCTGGCTGACAAAATTGGTGGTCAACTGAAGCATGGTGCCCATGGCCACGATGTACCAGCCGTAATGGGCGTTGACTACATTTGAGACTGTGCGTGAAGCTATATTCTGTTCAGCCAAGATATACCTCGGCTGTGGTTGTCATAACGTAATTCAATACAAGCCTTTCTTAATAGGGGGTATCTACGCGCGGCAGATGATAAAAGGTTGCGCCTAATATAGCACATTCAGGGGTTAATCTTATGCGGAACTAGTCGACGTAATTTCCATTTCCTGTGCCAAGGCACTATGCTGACGCTGAGACTAACATCAAGCGCCAGACCGGCCTGGGAGTTGTTTTTTGACGCGTGTGTACGTAGACATGGTGGCTGACCTGTTCCATTTTGGCCACGTGGCCTTTCTCAAGCAGGCCAGTGCATTTGGCGACTATCTGCTGGTCGGAATCATGTCTGATGCGTCGGTCCGGGCCAACAAGCGGATGCCGATTATGACCATGGAAGAACGGGTCGCGTCACTGAGCGGTTGCCGCTACGTAAACGAGGTTATACCCGATGCGCCATGGACGATGAACGCCGACTTTATGGAGCAGCATGCCATCGACCTGATCAATTCGGTATGTATCCCGTCAACTTTATCGCGTTAATGGCTTAACGCTGAGTCATAAACCTCTCGTGACTCCTCAGTGATAGTAATTTCTGGAATTTCCTTGTCCTTCTGAGTGTTTTTCATGGAACATTTCGTACTCGTCTAGAATATCCGCTACGCACTAATTGAGAAGCTCAAATCTTTGACCGTCTGATTAGACTCAAAGTCATT
>CAVODA010000124.1:0-5004 GCA_963694265.1 Dehalococcoidia bacterium | reverse complement strand
CTTCCACTTCCCGCATGAATGTATCCAGAGAGGCGTCGGCACGCGTGTAGTCGTAAGTGGAGTAGCGGCGTTGGCGAAGTTGCACCACATCGCCGTTAAAGAAACGCTCGTATAGCGTTTGCCGGGAACCAAACTGGGTGCCAATCAAATCCCAGGCCAGCCGGAACAAGCGCACTTTCTTTTTTGCGTCGATGGACGCACCCTGATAATATTTGCCGATCTCCCCGGCTAGTGGCCCCGCCAGGTCTTCCTCGGTTGGCGTCAGCATCAGTCCCCCAGCCGCCAGTTGCTCAACTATCGCCGCCACCCTGGAGTAGGCGTCGGGGTACCAGTTCCGCATGGCAATCCAAGGCTCCGCAGCAGGCCAAATTCCCTCTGCATCGGGCAGTCCGACATAAGGCGCGGCGTCCGCCTCCGCTGCCCGCAGATAAGCCCGCATTGTCTCCAACGTATCAATGATCTCCGCGTTCTTCTCTTGGACGTGCGAGTAGCCGCCAATGCCAATGGCGTCGGTGATGCCGTGGGTGATTCCCAGGATGAATTCCAGCTTGGCAATGCTCTTAACAGCCACCTGTTGGATGTATTGCCGCCACAGAGTTACCTTCTGCACCGTCATGTTGGCCAGTTCGACGTCGTCGTATACGAACACCCGTTCCCAGGGAATTAACACGTCATCAAACATGGCTAGGGCGTCCATTTCGTCGTACTGACCCGACAGCGGGTATTCAGAAAGCGGACGACCCATATCGTGGCTGGGGCGGCAGATGAACTTCAGCCCTCTGGTGGCAACAGGGATGGCGAAACCGATGCAGTATTTGCGGTCTTCTTCCGTGTCTGGACGCAATGGCCGGTACACCGGACAGAAAATCTCATCGGCAAACGGCGCCAGTGTCGCCAGGAGTTTGGCGCCCCGAACTATCACGCCCTCGCTGGTGTGGTTGACCACGCCGACGGCGGTATAGGGCTCCGGTAATTCAGCCAGGGACAGTGAACGGTTCACTTGCGGGTGGCCAAAGGCGTGGGTCAGGCACAGGTCTCGCTCGCGGACGTACTCGTGGTAATTGCGCAGGTTATCGGCGTAACGCTCATCATTCAGTCCGTAGAGGTGGGCCAACTGGCGCGACGCAGTCACTTGGATGTTTACATAATCAGGTGTTCTGCCCAACATTCCATGGCAGTGTTGGGCAACTATCTCCAATGCCGTCCGGCGTCGCAGCAGGTCTTCCAGGGTTTCGGGAACCAAGTAAGAAAGGGCGACGGGTTCGCCGCTGGTGGGCGACTTGAACGTCATACGTTCGTGGTTTTCCGGGGTGTGTTGCAGGTCGTAGATACCGGCCAGGGTTTTGGCCATTCCTGCGGTTTTGGGGTGGGTGGTCACGTCTTCCACGCGCTCCCCTTCCAGCCAGATCTCTCGGTCATCCCTCAGTCCCTGCAGATACTGTTCACCAGTCCGTACCGCCATCTGGTCCTCGTCTTATCCGTTCTTCCGCCAGCGCGATAATCGCGCTGGCGGAAGAACGTCTGTTGAAATATCGGTCCGGGTTGGGAAAATATGCTCGGATATTTACCTGATTATTTGTAGGGGTTATCCCAGGTGTCCAGCCCGCAGACCTCGTCCAAAGGCTTACGGGTGACTGAACCAAACTCGCCTCGTGGGTAGCCGATGGGCATGCAATATACGATCTCAGCGGTCTCCGGGATGTTGAGCAGTTTCTTGACCCGCTCGTCGACCACGGCGTGCAGCGTGGCGATGGTGCCGCCGATGCCGTGGGACCGGGCGGCCAAAAGCAGGTTCTGGGCTGCTGGTATGATGCCGCCCGAGCCGCCCTTGGATAGTGCGCAGATCAGGACCATCACCGGGGCATCACCAAACTCATTGGCCAGCCGCATGGCCGACCGCTGGGAATTCTTGCCCGGGGGAATGTCTTCTGGACCCATGATCCCTTGGTCTTTGCGCTTGGCCCACCAGGCCTCATGGTAAAGCTCGCCGAGTTGTTTTCGCTTCTCGTCATCCTTCACCACAATGAAATGCCATTGTTGGGTGTTGCCGCCGTTGGGGGCGCGGATGGCCGCCTCCATTAGGTCTCGCATGACCTCTTCGGGGATGGGGTCTGGCTTCAGACGGCGAATGGCTCGCTGGGTAAACATCGCCTCGCCAAGGGACATTGTCAAACGGTCTGCAGTGGTCATTTTGGCTCTCCAAGTTGAATTTTATAAGCTAATAATTGTTGGTTTTTTAGATGGTTATTTTGGGGTGATAATTTTCTGCGAAGGTCCGGGCAGGTTTCGGCCATGAGACGGCCATAACCCAACAGTTGCTTGGTCTCTCCGGCCTGACTGAGGACGCGCCAAAGGGTGGCTGTGTGTGACGTGACAACCGGTTTGCCGATCTCATCCTCCAAGGCCTGGGCCTCCGCCATGCCGTCATGATTCATACAACTGATAATCCCCGGAGCGCGCCGCTAACCGTGCAGCAGTAGGCCATCGAATCACCTTTGGCGCTGGCCAGTTCACCAACCGCACGGGAGGCGTTGATCTCCATCAGGGCTTCGATGCTTTCGCCTGGGGCCAGCATTATTCGGCTGGTGAGAAATGCCACGCCAGGAGGGGCTGCTTCTGGGTATCTCAGTTCAGAGACCGACGATGCATTCACCACAACCAAGCCAATCTTGGTCTGCACATCAAGCTGATCAATGTAGCCTCACAACTGAAAGAATTTTCAATCGAGAATCTTGCCCAGTTTTCCCAATTTACCCGGTGGGTTTCGGTTGCCAATTTTAGCACACCACCAGCCTGTCAAATCGAGCTTGAAGGTCAACAAAACTACATATCTGATTACCAGCACTAGAATTGCTATAATGTTGCCCAACTTTACCATTGCTGGAACAGACTCTCAGGAGGCCCGAATTGGACGCAATGCAAGCTTACGAACGACTGGGCGTAAGACCGGTGATCAATGCCGCTGGTTCCATAACTAAATACGGTGGCACCAGGACCAGGCCAGAGGTGCTGGAATTGATGGCCGGAGCCGCCCGTATCATGGTCAACGTTGATGAACTCAACCGCAAGGCCGGAGAAGAGATTGCCCGACTGACCGGTGCCGAAGCCGGGTTTGTCTGCAGCGGCGCCGCCGGTGGTCTGGTCCTGCAAGCTGCCGCATGTATTGCCGGTAAAGACCCAGTGAAGATGCGCCAACTGCCAGACACCGCTGGCATGAAGGATGAGATTATCATCCAGAACATGCACCGGTTCCCCTACGAGCAGGCCTTCAGGGCCGGTGGGGCCAAGCTGGTGGAGATCGGCGATTCCAGGTATGCCCACCCGTGGGAGTTGGAAGGCGCCATCGGAGAGAACACCGCTGCAGTGGCTTTTCTCTGCGCACCGCTGACCAACCGCCGGGCCCTCTCCCTAGGCCAGGTGTGCGAGATTTCCCACAGTAAGGGCGTGCCCGTAATCGTTGACGCAGCATCCATGCTCCCACCCCGAGCAAACCTCAGAAAATACCTGGCTGAAGGGGCCGACATGGTTTCTTTCAGCGGAGGCAAGGGCATACGTGGCCCCCAGGGTACGGGTATCCTCTGCGGCAGAGCCGATTTAATAGAAGCCGCCGCCGCCCATGCCAACCCGGCCCAGTTCTTGGGCCGCCCCATGAAGGTGGCTAAAGAAGAGGTTTTGGGGTTGGTGACGGCTCTGAACATGTTCCTGCAAGAGGACGAAGCAGATGAGATGGCCGCCTACAGGGCCCTGTCCGAAGAGGTTGTGGACGCCTTCAATGAGTTTCCCGGCCTGAAGATAACCCTGGAACATGACGAATTTGATTACCTGATTCCCCACGCCCTCATCCGGTTTGGCCCAGACTGGCAGGGTCCAAGTAGGAATGAGATCGTCAAAGCTCTAGAAACCGGAGAGACACCCATAATCCTGCACCAATTGGGTCAGCCAGACGAGTTTGCGATTGACCCTCTAAACTTGACTGAAGAAGAGACCACCACGGTGATCAGACGTCTTAGAGAAGAACTGACCCGCTAATAGTTTTCTGAGTAAACAATTTTCAAGCATCATCCTTAGGAGTTTTAAATGACCATCAAGATTGACCTGCGAGTACCACCCTGCAAACCCCTACCTGAGATCACTGCCTTTGTTAAAAAATGCGAAGACGCCGGTTTTGATGGCGTTGGCATGTTGGATTCCCAGATGCTGGAAAGAGACGTTTTTGTTTCCATGGCCCACGCACTGATGAACACCACAAAAATCAATGTGTCATCAGCCGTTACCAACCCAGTTACCAGGCATCCATCCGTGCTGGCATCGGCAGCGTCAACCTTGGCAGAGGTGGCTCCAGGTCGGGCTAATATTTGGATCGGACGCGGTTATAGCTCAGCCAACGTGGTGGGCATCCCACCAGCCACCGTCCGCCAGATGCGCGACGCAGTAGTCATGATGAAATCACTGATGGGTGGTAGCGAGGTCGATTTCGGCTCCATTCAAAGTCGCATGAAACACGGTGGCGATGCCATCACCCCGGTCTACATCGCAGCCACCGGCCCCAAGGTCATGAGAGTTATCGGGGAGGTTGCCGACGGAGCAGTCTTGATGACCGGCATCCACCCCGCACAGGTGGCAGAATCCCGCGAGTTGATCGCGGAAGGTGCCAGGGCTGCCGGAAGGAATCCCGACGACATTGAGACCATCTATACCTGCACCACCATCATCCGGGACACTCTTGAGGAGGCTCGAGAGGTCGCCCGCCCGTTGGCAGTCGCGCGGTTGATGCAGCCCACTTACAAGCGCTGGCTGAAGGCTGCCGGTATGGATTTTTCCGAGTTTGAACTACCCCGTGGACTGTGGGACCTGTACCCAGACGTTCCCC
This sequence comes from Dehalococcoidia bacterium, assembly GCA_963694265.1. Lineage (GTDB taxonomy): Bacteria > Chloroflexota > Dehalococcoidia > Lucifugimonadales > UBA3495 > UBA9611. The sequence goes on along the minus strand of CAVODA010000124.1, from coordinate 134 downwards.
ACGCCGAGGACTGGGAGAAGGCCCGAGAATTGTGCGCCTTCCTGCCCGATGACGCTTTAGCCCAACTGTGCGACAGCATGGGTCTGATTGGCACGCCAGAGTACTGCGCCAATCGAATCAAAGAGGCTGAGAAA
>CAVODA010000123.1:0-5029 GCA_963694265.1 Dehalococcoidia bacterium | reverse complement strand
GATGCCGCTACGCTGAAGCTATTTGAGTCGTATATCTTGCCACCGGACAGTGGAGTGCCCGTGGTTTCCAGCTCGTCGCCAGTCGCCAACACCGCCACTATAGGGCGGCGAATGACTTTTACCTTATCCATGCCCAAAGAGGCGATAACGCCAACCTCGGCGGCCCGAACCACGGTGCCTTTCTCCAGCACCAATGCCCCTACGCTTACGTCTTCGCCAGCGGGTCGTACGTTGCAGCCAAATGGCATGTCGGCAAAGATGGCCACCTGATCCAAAGGCTTCCCTGCTCGCTTCCGCTCAACCTCGTCGGTTTCTTCAAAGGGAATCACCGTGTCAGCACCGTCGGGCACTGGCGCTCCGGTCATAATGCGCACAGCCGTGCCGGCAACAACTGTCTTGTCTGGCATCTGACCCGCCGCCACGATTCCAATGACCTCCAGGTTGCTGGGGTTCTCTTTTGAAGCCCCGGCAATGTCAGCCTGGAGCACGGCGTAGCCGTCCATGCCCGAGTTGGCCAGGGGCGGCAGGGCGATGGGCGAGTAGATATCCTCTGCCAGTATTTGCCCCATGCTTTCCAGCAGGGGTTTTTCTTCCGGTTCCAGTGTCTGGAAACTGGCGATTACTCGCTCGTAGGCCTGCTCAACACTGAGCATGTCTTCGTCGACGTGACCGTGAGAGTGAGGTGCTTCGTGATGTTGGTCGTGATTGTGACTAGTCATATGCCTGTTGACGGGCCAATTAAGCCCGTAGCGTTACGTTTAGTTCCCGTTCCAGGGTGATTAAAAGACCGTTCAAAGACTTGCTTACTTCTTCGTTGGTCAAAGTCCGATCCCTTGCTTGAAAGTATACGTGAAATGCCAGTGATTTGAATCCTTCCGCTATGTTTTCGCCAGCATATCTGTCAAACAGTTCAGTATGGTGCACACCACGGTGGCGGGTTATCAGTTGAGTCACTTTGCCCGCCGACACATCAGACGGCATCACCAACGCCAAATCGCGGGTGGCGGAAGGATATCTGGGCAACGACTCAAAATTGCTCTGTGATTCTGGTAGGGCCGCCAAGATAGGTTCCAGATAGAGTTCAAAGAACGCCACCTGCGGCGACTCTAACCCCAGTCTTTCCATCACCACCGGGTGAATCTCACCAACCATACCCATCTCGGAGTCTGCTGCTTTAATCACAGCACAGCGTCCCGGGTGGAAGGTTTTATCCTCTGACGGCTCGTAGGTGGCGGCCACACCCAATCGATTCATCACCAATTCCACAACGCCCTTGGCATCGTAGAAGTCCATGGCCTGTTCGTCTTCCAACCAAGAAGGTTCGTGACGCAGCCCGGCCAGCACACCGGCGATGGTCTCTCGTTCTTCGGGGAGGTCATCATATCGGGGCCAAAAGGTCCGGCCAGCCTCAAACAACCGGAAAGGCCCGGCGCTGTGGCTTTGGTTGGCGGCCAAGGTGCTCAGCACGCTGGCCCGCAGAGTAGTACGCAGGTACTCACGGTCAGAGCTCATGGGATTGGCCACGCGCAACGGCAGGGCGTCCAAGTCTAACTGCTCCACCTGCTCCAACTGCTGCAATGTGACTAAGGGATAGTTAATCACTTCTTGAATCCCGGCCGTTGCCAGCACATCTTGGATCCGGTTACGCAGGTCCATCACCGGCACCGGCTGCTGGAAGGGTATGGGACTGGAGAGCATGGTAGTGGGGACGGCTTCGTAGCCGATGGTCCGCACCACTTCCTCAACCAAATCCTCTTCAATGGTCACGTCATTGCGCCAGTAGGGAACCGTCACCTTCAAAGCGTCATCGCCGTTTAATTCCCAGGTGAATCCCAAAGACGTCAGGGTCTCCTGCGACTGTTTCAGGTCCACTTCCATGCCCAGCATCCGCTTAATCTTGGCGCTGGTCAGTGGCACCACCGGAGCATCGGCTCCCTCGTCAGACAAGATATCAATGATTCCAGGCGCTACGGTGCCGCCAGCAACTTCTTGGATCAGCCCGGTGGCCCGGCGCAGGGCAATCGGCGCCAGTTCAGCCCTAAGACCTTTCTCAAATCTGAGGGTGGCCTCGGTGCGTAGGTCCAAAGACTGGGCTGTTTCGCGGTTGTTGGCACCGTTAAACGTTGCCGATTCCAGCAGCACGTTCACCGTGTTATCGCTAATTTCACTATTGGCACCGCCAATAACACCGGCCAGACCAATGGCGTCATTGGCGTCGGCGATTACCAGGTTTTCCGTGCTGAGTTTGCGTTCTACGTCGTCCAGCGTGGTCAACTTCTCGTCGGCCCGCGCCCGTCGGACAATCACTGTGGCGTCTTTAATCAGGTCGAAGTCGAACGAGTGCAGCGGCTGGTTGTATTCCAGCATGACAAAGTTGGTCACATCCACGACGTTATTAATCGGCCGCAGCCCGGCTTTGGTCAGGCGGTCCTGCAACCACTGGGGAGACGGCCCAATCTTGACGCCCTGTAGCAGGCTGGCCGTGTAGCGACGGCACAAATCCGGGTCGGCCACGCTGATGTTTACTTGCTCTGCAATCGGCTTTCCGGATTCCTGATAGCCAACTTCTGGCTCCGTGACTTTCTTGCCGATGATGGCTCCCACTTCGTAGGCCACGCCCAACACAGAGAGGCAGTCCAAACGATTTGGGGTTAGCTCCAAGTCCAGGACAATGTCGCCCAGGTAGTCATCAAGCGTTGCGCCTACGGGTGCATCATCAGGTAGCACGATGATCCCGTCGTGGTCGTCACCCAGACCCAACTCAATGGCAGAACAGATCATCCCCTGCGATTCAACGCCGCGAATCTTGGCGGCCTCCAGGGTCTCATTGCGCTCGGTGTGGGTGTTGTAGACGTTAGCGCCCACCCTGGCAAAGCAGATGTTCTGGTCAGCAGCAACGTTGGGCGCACCGCAGACCACTTCCATCTCTTCTTTGCCGGTGCTCACCACGCAAAGACGTAGCCGATCAGCATTGGGATGGGGACGGACGTCAACGACGTGGCCGACGAATATCTCCGTCCAACCGCCAATCACGTCCACTTCACCAACCTCGATACCGGCCATGGTCAGCCGGTGGGCCAGTTCCTGGGCGGGCATGTCCACGTCTACGTATTGTTTGAGCCAGCTAAGGGGTATTTTCATTTCTTATCTCGTGTGTTCGCAGGGCTTGGCGTTGGCCAAGAACCTAGAAACGTCAAGCCACGGCCTGTCGTTGGAATTAGCTACTAAAATCGGCGCCTAGAATTGGCGTAAAAACCGGAGGTCGTTAGAATAAAAATGACGTATGTCATCGATTCCGTATTTCAACATAGCGATGCGCTCCGGCCCCATGCCAAAGGCAAAGCCGGTGTACTTCTCAGTGTCGTAACCCACACCCTCCAGCACCTTGGGGTGAATCATCCCGGCACCCATAATCTCAATCCAACCGCTATCGCGGCAGATACGGCATCCATCTCCCTCGCCCTGACAGGCAAAACAGTCGATGGACATATCAACGCCGGGCTCCACAAATGGGAAATAGTCACAGCGGAAGCGAATCTTGCGCTCCTCGCCGAACATCCGCCGGGCAAACTCGTAAAGAGTTCCCTTGAGGTCAGCAAAGGTTATACCTTCGCCAACCGCCAGACCCTCCACCTGGTAAAAATGCCATTCGTGGGTGGCATCTGTGGCCTCATAGCGGTAACACTTGCCGGGCACAACCACCCTGATTGGCGGCTCCCTGTTCTCCATGACCCTGGCCTGCATCGGCGAGGTGTGGGTCCGGAGTAGCATTGCTTTCTCGTCGGTGGGGTCTTCATAGTCCACCCAAAGGGTGTTCCACATATCCCGCGCCGGGTGCCCCTTGGGGATGTTCAGCATCTCAAAGTTGTAGTGGTCCCACTCCACTTCAGGGCCTTCCACCACGCCAAACCCCATGGCCACAAAGGCGTCGCAGATCTCCCGGACGATCTGGGTTGTCGGGTGCAAGCGGCCTTCCAAAGCCGGGCGGCCAGGAAGGGTGACATCCAAACGGTCACGACTGGCCGACAGGGTTAGGGCTTCTTCGCTGATCTGGCGCACGCGTGCTTCCAGTCGTTCTTCCAGCGTGTTCTTGGCCTGGTTCGCCAACGCGCCAATAATTCGACGCTGGTCAACTTCCAAGGAAGCAAGGCCGCGCAGCACGGTGGTCAAAATACCGCGACGCCCCAGGTACGAAACACGCCACTGGTCTATCGCTTCCAGGTCTTGAAGAGAATCCAGTTCCGCCGTGGCGGTATTGGTAATCTCATCGATCGATTGTTCTGTGGGAGGCTGGGCTAAGGGCTCGGTCAAGCGGGTTGTTCCTCCAATGGTCTCGATGCGCCGGTCGTCATTAAAATCCTGATTAAGCCGGCATTGATTAATAAGCGCGGATCATCCGATAAAAATTTACGAATCAAACACGCAACAAGCAATTATAGAAACCGGCAATTGACGGGTCAAGATGGCCAGGCACGATTCCTATCTTTACCCACCCTTTATTCGCCTAAAAACGGCCAGGTTATGACAATGAAATATTGTTTTAGTACAATTGTTCTTATAATCTGGTTATTGCTTACCGTCGGCGTTAACCAACGGTAAGTCTCCAGTTGGTTTCCCTACACAAATCATAATCAACGACATATGGGAGCGCGGCTGTGCCGCCCAAAATCTAACAGGACAGACCTAAACGGGATGAATCGTGAATTGGTTCCATCTTAAAAACTGCATCAAATGCCAAGGAGATCTGGCTTCCGACGAAGGCGACTGGATCTGCCTGCAATGTGGCACCTACTACTATACCGGTTTGTACCAGGTGCCCACCCACTTGAGTGACAGCCAATCAGACCTGGGTGTTGGCCCGTCTCAGGGGCGGGACCAGTCCGTCCCAAAGGGCACTGGCCTCTCAAGAGCCCCATTGCTCGCAGAATACACTCAACCCACAGAAGAACCCGCCATTGCCCCCAGGACCGCTGCAATGGTCAGGATGGCGTCTTAATGACCACTTCCCAAGAACACACCGGTCAAGACG
>CAVODA010000122.1:0-5033 GCA_963694265.1 Dehalococcoidia bacterium | reverse complement strand
AGCACACATACCAAACCCAGTGGTTACTCCGGTAGGTCGTAGGTGCTCAAGAAACGGTCCACCATGTTGGTGGCCTTCTCCCAGTCGTAAGTACGAAAAGAGTGGTTACGAACTGCAAACTGAGCGCCCGAGTAAAACATCTCATACTGCACGTGCCGGGAGCCGAACTCAGACCCAATCGCGTCCCACGCCAGTTTGAACAGTTTGACCCGGTCTTTGGAATTACTGACTGGTGATTGTTGGGTCTTCTCAATGTAACCGGCGGTCTCATCGCTGGAGAAATCTTCCACTGATGACGGCATCATAATCACCCCGCCCCCGGTCATCTGCCGGATAGCCTGAATCACCTCTGGATACATCTTCTGGGCCTGAACCTGAGACGCGTACATCAAATGACGGTCTGGCACGTAATACTTACCCACCCAAGTGCCCTTGGCCTCCATGCCGTGGACCATGCCTTCTATCAGGGCTGCTTGCCCCGCCAAACTCCCCAAGCTTTCCACCACCTGAGGGTAGGCGATAACGTTGGTCGTTTCCGCGATCTTTCGGGCTACGCCAACCAGAAAGCGTAGCTTCACCATCAACCTAACTTGGGCTTGGTAGTTGTGGAATACGTGAGCTGGTGTCTCGTGGTATTGGGCGTAACACATGGCCGGGTCACGGTGGACAAACACACGCTCCCACGGAATTTTCACCTCATCAAAGTAGACGACAGCATCGTTTTCATCGAACTGGGATGAAAGCGGGTTATCAAACTCTGAAACCGCAGAGGCTTCATAAGACTTCCGCGAAAGTAGCTTTACTCCCTTGGTGCCGATCGGTACAGCCGCGGAGAATGCGTATTGCTCTTCACCCGGTTTCATGGGCTGGATCGTGCCCAGCAAAATCTCGTTGGCCAGGATGCAGCTGGTGCCCAACATCTTTGCACCTTTCACTGTTATGCCTTGGGAGTCTTCATCACAGATGCCGGCCGTAGTGAATTCATTTGCTTGCTGGCTAACACCCTTAGATCGGTCAGCCTGCGGGCCAACCACCACGTAGGTAACAAACTGGTCATTGTCCCTAACGTAGGCAAAATAATCAGCAAAAGCCTTGGCGCGTTTCTCTCCGTGGGCTTCAAATAGGTCTGGTCGCATCATCATTCCGCAGAGGGAAGATGCCACATGGTCGGGAGAGCGGCCCAAGAACCCATTTGTCTGTTCCGCCCAGGCCTCAATAGCTTTGCGGCGTTGCACCAACTCATCGTAGGACTCAGGCAGGTGCCAACTGCGGTTGACCCGTGCACCGGTGGGCGAAACAAATGTCATCAATTCCTCATTCTCGGGCGCCGCCTGGAAGTCATATAGCTTAGCGGTAGACCGGATGGCGTTTCGGTAGGCCGGGTGGTCAACAACGTCACCGACCCGTTGGCCGTTTAGAAAAACGCTGCGACCGTCTCGCAAGCTATCAAGGTGGTTTTGTCCTGTTTTTGTCATTTGGTGCACTCCGCAGTCACAAGTAGGCTAGCCTCGTTTGATGGATGGAAACCGGGCCAGCGGTTGAGTGCGCAATAATATCACAGCCATGATTAACAGTTTTGGCAATCGACGGCGGGTTACCAAACTTCAGAAACCAGATAATCACTACTGATTGACGGGAATGTAGCAACAGATATAATCGGGCCATCTCGGGATTGGCAATGTCACCCGCAACCGGGCCGATACTTGAGGACCCAGACCACGCGAAATTTCCCACACAGTTTGGTAGCCGTCTGGTCCTAACAGTGCGAATAGCGTCTTTAAATGGGACGGGACGGGTTGCAGGCTGTATCGGTTCAGTTGAACAAGTAAGGAGTTGGTCTCATGAAGGTTATATCCTGGAACGTAAATGGTCTCAGAGCCGCCCACAAGAAGGGTTTTCTAGATTGGTTCGGAGAAGAAGCGCCAGACATCCTCTGCCTTCAGGAAACCAAAGCCCACGAAGTCCAATTACCCGACGAAGTAAAGTCGATCGAAGGCTACACTTCTTTCTTTTCCACCCCGGAGAAAAAGGGCTACAGCGGCGTTGGTCTCTACGCCAAGAAGGCTCCTGAAAGTGTGCAGTACGGATTTGGCGACCGCTTCGATTCTGAAGGTCGCACCATCATCGCCGACTTTGAAGACTTTGTTCTTTTCAATATTTACTTTCCCAACGGCAGGCGCTCCGCTGACCGGCTGCAATACAAAATGGAATTCTACGATGCCTTCTTGGAATACGCAGAAAAGACCCGCAAGAGCGGCAAGCACGTGGTGGTCTGCGGCGATGTGAACACCGCTCATAAAGAAATTGACCTAGCCCGTCCCAAGGAAAACGTCAAAGTATCAGGGTTCCTGCCCCAAGAGCGCGCCTGGATGGACGAATTCTTGGCCCGTGGCTACAAAGACACCCTCAGGATCTTCAACCAAGAACCGGACAATTATTCCTACTGGGATCAGATGACCCGTGCCCGCGACCGCAACGTTGGATGGCGCATCGATTATTTCTTTGCCGATGATGAATTTGCGGAGCGTCTGACCAGGGCGTTCATCCTGTCCGACGTTTATGGCTCAGACCACTGCCCGGTGGGCATCGAGATCGGATAAAGAGATACCCAAGGCGACATAAAACACGGTGCTATACTAGGCACCGTCTTCCCTTGGCCTTGTGCGCAGCCTTATTTCGAACGTGATTCGGCCAAATTGATTCAACCGGACGTTTGAGAGTTTTTGATATGAAAGACCATGTAGAGGTTTTCTTCCACTCGCAGCAGCCTTACATACATGTAACGGAAGAAGACCTGGCAAAATACGACTCCGGGCGGTTGGGCTTTCCAAACAGCTACTTTGACCCGGAAAAAGCCCACGTCCTCTACAACCAATACCATGAGCAATACATACTGGCCGACGAAGCTGGTATGGACGGCATCATGACCAACGAACACCATGCCGCCTACTGGAACATGAAACCGTCTGCCAACATCGATGCGGCGGTGATTAGCCGACTTACCAAGAAGGTGCGCATCGCAATTCTGGGCAACATAATTCCCATCAATGACCCGGTGCGTATGGCCGAGGAATTGGCCATGTTGGACTGCTATTCCGGCGGGCGTCTAATCTCGGGATTTGTCCGTGGTGGCGCGGTTGAAACGCTGCAGGCGGGTATGTCCCCCACTGAGAACCGAGACCGGTTTGAAGAGGCCCATGACCTGATCATCAAGTGCTGGACCCAGCCAGGCCCGTTCCGTTTTGAGGGTCAATATTATCAACGCCGCGTGGTCAACCCTTGGGTTCTGCCAATTCAGAAACCCCATCCCCCAGTCTGGTTTCCCGGTGGAAGCAGCCCGGAGAGCGTGGTCTGGGCCGCCAAGCACCAGTACGCCTACATGAACCTTGGCGCGCTAATTGGTCTCACCCAAGAACTGAAAAAGGTCTACATAGATACTGCCAAGGAAGTAGGTTTCACACCAACGCCAAAGCATTTTGGCTACCAGGTGCGCGCACTGGTTGCCGACACTGATGAAAAAGCTCAGGAGATTGGCAAAGGGTTTCTCTGGGCACAGCAGCACCGGATGCGCGGCCCAATAGAACACACTGATCCGCCAGGGTATCAGTCTCGCGTTGCCAGCCAAATGGCCACCAGGCGGCTGGGCGGCGGAGGTGGCCCTCCCATGACCTATCAGGACCTGCAGGACGTTAATGCGATAGTAGTCGGTAGTCCAAAAACCGTGATAGCAAAATTGAAGGACACCGTCCAAAAGCTGAGTCCCGGTTATTTGATTCTAATTGGCAGTGATGGCAACATTCCCCACAAGGATGTGATGCGGTCATTGGAGCTTCTAGGTAGCGAAGTTGTCCCGGCGTTGCATGAGATAGAACTGCAGCCATTCGTCTAAATCGCGTCTTGCAGACTGCCCAAAAGCATTACCCAAAAGCATCAATAGAAACGAACAAAAGAAAGGAAGTCGGTTAAATGTCGGTAAACGTCAAAGTCCAGCAGGCAGCGCAAGCATTATTAGACCAGTTCAATTACAAAGAACTGTACTCACTGGAAGAAAGGCTGATGCCTTCTGACTTGGACGAGGCTTATCTGATTCAACGAGAATTTCAGTCCCATGTATCGGAGCTACAGGGTGCCACAGCCGGTTATAAATTGGCCTACACGACATCGGTTCTGCAAGAGTCTGTTGGTGTTAGTGATCCCGTGTTGGGGATAATGCTGGAGGACAACATCCGACATTCTCCAAGTACACTGAAAGCCTCTGATTTCTATCAACTGGCTCTGGAATGTGAAGTCGGAGTCCGACTGGGGGCCAACCTGAGCCCGGCCGGCGCACCCTATGACCGAGGCAAGGTCTCAGAAGCTGTTGAGTCCTTGATGCCGGCATTTGAAGTTGTGGATATACGCCGCACACAAGGAATGGACCCCAAGATTGCGTTCATAACCGGAGTAGCCGCCAATATCTTCAATGCCGGAGTCGTCCTGGGAGAACCAGTGACCAATTGGCGGGAACTGGACCTTGAAGCCGCCTACGGATCGATGACCATCAACGATGTGATGGTGGGTGACGGCCACGGTTCTGACGTGATGGGCCACCCACTAGAACCACTGGCCTGGCTGGCCAACAAACTGGCAGAACAAGGCTTGGGTCTGTCGGCTGGAATGGTGATAATTACCGGCAGTATCGTGCCGCCCAAAGTCGTGAAACCCGGCGATACAGCCTCCATAATGATTGAGGGTCTTGGCAGCGCAGAGTTAACAGTCGTTTAAATCTTTTGTTTTAAAGACTTGGCCGGATTTGAACCCCAAAACAGAGGACGTAACTGAATGGTGGTAGCCGCAGAAAACACTCAGATGGACCCAGCCGGACTCAGCCGGGTGGAAGATTTGTTCAATCAGCAGATAGAGACCGGAGTGCACCCCGGCGCAGCTTTGGCAGTCTACCGCCATGGTCTGCCCGTACTTGATCTCTACAGCGGACTGGCAAACCAAGAGACTGGCAAGCAAGTGGAAGCAGACACCATGTTTGTGCTGTATTC
>CAVODA010000121.1:0-5055 GCA_963694265.1 Dehalococcoidia bacterium | reverse complement strand
TGGCCGCCTTCCGGTAACGGTGGGTGTAATCGGCGGAATAAAGGTGCGAAACGGCTCCGCCTTTGTCCAAGCCGGGGTCCACAGCATCCCCCACGATAATCAAGGCCTGGAGGGTAATCTTGGCGGCCCGAACCTTGGCGGCAATGTCTTTCAGCGTGCCCCGGATTACCAGTTCATCGGACCAGCCGACGCGGTAGACCACGGCCACGGGCGTGTCTTCTGTGTACCCGGAGGATGTGAGCTCACGGACGACCTTGGTCATGCGAGTGATGCTCAAGAAGATGACCATGGTGCAACCGTGGGCGGCCAGGTCTTTCAGTTGTTCGCCTTCCGGCATGGCCACACGGCCTTCCATGCGGGTAAAGATTATGGTCTGGGATTTCTCCGGCACTGTAAACTCGGATTTGAGTACTGCGGCGGCGGCGAATGCTGCGCTCACGCCGGGGATGATCTCAAACTCCACACCGGCGTCATCAAGGATTCGCATTTGCTCCAGAATGGCGCCGTAGATGGACGGGTCACCACTCTGAATGCGGGCCACTACCTTGCCCTCTTTGACGGCGTTCAGTTCAAGTTCCATGATTTGGTCCAGGTTCAATTCGCTGCTGCCAATGACCTCGGCCCCTTCCTTGGCAAACTCCACGATTTGAGGAGGCACCAAGGAGTCGGCGAAGATTACAACGTCGGCCGACTCGATTATTCGCTTTGCCTTTAGGGTCAGCAGTTCCGGGTCACCGGGTCCGCCGCCAACTATATAAACCTTGCCTTTTGTTTCAATCATGCTTCGCGTTCCTTAGAGTTTTTTCTCGGGAGTCTTATCTAGGTCTTTGACTGGGAATTGCTCTTGACGATGAGGAGGGAGAAGTAGTCCATGTCCTCATCTTTTATCTCGGTGATATCTCGTATCACTTTCTCGCGGTCGGTGGTGACCCGCTTGACGTAGGTGCTCTGTTTTGTGAGCCCCAAGCCATCCAGGTCTGCCAGGGCTTTTACGATGATTGGGCTAACTTTCATCAACACAACAGTGTCGAAATTAGATGTGGCCTCGGACAGGTCTTCCAGTCCGTAAGCTGCTGGCAGGATGGCCAGCTTCTGCCCGTGAGTTACCAACGGAACGCCGGCGCTCGCCGCAGCGGCCATCACAGACGATATACCAGGAATGATTTCCACGGAAGCCTCTGGGCACAATTCTTGAACGCCGGTCAGGACGTAGGAGAAGGTGCTGAACAGCATGGGATCGCCCTCAGTCAGGAAGGCCACATCTTGTCCTTTCACCAGCCGTTCAACCACCAATTTTGAGGCTTCGATCCAGGTCTGGGCTGCGCCGTATGCATCGTCGGTGGGGAACGGCGCCCTTAGTATCTCTTGCTCTGGCTTTACGTAATCTTTGACGATTGTCAGCGCGTAACTGTCCCGCCGGTTTGAGGCTTGGGGCACACAGATTACGGGCACCCTTTGTAGGGCCTTGAGGGCTTTTAGGGTTATTAACTCCGGGTCGCCGGGTCCAACGCCAATGCCGTATAGGCAGCCAAATTTATTGGGTTCTTGAGTCATATCTCTAGTTACTGCGTCGTCCGGAGACGATGAACACTGGGTTTAGCGCCTCCAATCGGACTGCGCCGTCAGGCATTTCTTTGCCTCTGGAAGATGCTACCTGGGTTATCTCAGCCGTGAGGCCCAGCTTTTTCAATAGATGGTAGGTTTCTGATGTGCGTTCCAGAACCGCCAGGTTTACAACGATGGTCCCATTGGGGTTCAGCCGAGAATTGGCGTATTCCAAAATCTCTGAGAGGTTGCCTCCGCTGCCGCCAACAAATACCGAGTCTGGGTTGGGCAGGGGTTCCAGGGCGGTGGGGGCTTCCCCATTTATGATCTGTATGTTGTGGGAACCCAGATTCGCAATGTTCACTTCAAGTAGCGGTAGGGAATCGGTGTCGCGTTCTATGGCGTAGACCTGACCCCGGTCGGCGATTAACGCGGCTTCCACTGAAACCGATCCGGTTCCAGCACCAATATCCCAAACAACGCTGTCGTGTCGGAGGCCTAAGGAATAGAGGCTGACCGCCCTGACTTCTCGCTTGGTTATCTGCCCCTTGTCGGGCCGACGCTGCTCAAAGGCATTATCTGGCAAGCCCAATGCGCGGTCCAATCTTGGTACATCCTTGACCAACTTAAGCCGCTCCGGAACGAGAGACCATGGGTATGCCATCCGGAGATGTAGATGCATAACCCAGCAGAGTGCCATCGAAATCGAAGCACATGGCGTCTACGATCAGCTTGTCGGCATCGTCGCCCAACAGCTTGTGGCTCTCGTCGCAAACCATCTGACTCATAAGAGTGAACAGTTCAAGTTGGTCGTTGGCGAGGGCAATCTCGCCAAAGTGGCGGCCAGACGTGGTAGCCGCCATCTCTTTTTGCAATTCCTCGGAGGCGCCGCACTTCCCGGCCAGCTCGGCCAGGAACGTGGTGTCTACTTTATTGCCGGCCACGTGGGTTACAAAATACCCCATCGCCATTTTGGAGAACTTGCCCACCATACCAACGTGGGTGGCGCGTTTGAACCCGCGGGCAACGCAGCGTTTGAGGGCTGCGCCGCTAAATATCCCAATGCCCACGTAGGCCATGTCTGGCAGGTCCAGGTGGTTCTTGGTGAATTCTTCGCTGGCTAATCCGGTGGCCAGAACCATGTGGTCTAGCTTGTTGGTAGCAGCAACGTCCACTGCCAGGTTTACGCTGGCCCGCCAGGCGGCGGTGGAGTACGGCTGCACCACTCCGGTGCTGCCAAGGATGGAGATGCCACCGATAACCCCTAAACGGGCGTTGGTGGTCTTTAAAGCAATCTCTTCCCCAGTGGGCACGGAAATCTCTACAGTTATGCCTTGGTCAGGGCTCAGTCCGTGGGCTTTAACTGCTTCCAGTGCGTGCTCTCGAATCATCCGGCGAGGAACGCGTGTGACCGCAGCCTGTCCAACGGTGATACCAGTGCCGGGGAACTTGACGATTCCAACACCAATCCCGCCGTTAATGGTTACACCCTGTTCAGTTCCGGGACCATCTTCGGGTTTGGGGCCAACGGACACGGTGACGCAAATCTCCGCTCCGTGGGTTGCGTCTGGGTCGTCGCCGCCGTCCTTGATAACGGAGCAGAGAACTTTTTCGCTGCCCGGTGTACTGTCGGTCCATTCACAGCGGTTCAGGGTGAATTCCACATCTTGACCCATGGGTAAGTGAATAGTGATTTTCTCGACTGGATTTCCAGTGAGTAGGGCCGTTACCGCTGCTTTGGTTGCAGCGGTTGCGCAGGCGCCGGTGGTAAGCCCGGTGCGCAGTCCTTTTCCTCGGACCGTAGGGCGACTGTAGTCGCTCTCCGGATTGCCCTGGTCAGAGTTGGCCGGGCCGGTTTCAGACGAGCTCACGGGGTTGCCTGATTCCAGACCTGGCGTACCCGGTCTGCGGTGATGGACATGATCATGTCGTCCACGCCCAATGGAGGCGTTAACGACATGACTATATGGGGATAGCGGGCTTTGATCTCTTCCAGTCCGCCAATGACATTTCTCTGCAAGATAATGCCGGGGAAGAAAATGTAGGGTACGCACATGATGGACGAGACACCGCGTGTTTCGGCCAATTTGGCGGCGGCGGTGTCCATGGTGGGGTCCCCGTAATGGGATTGGGCCACGGCCACTGCGTAGTTGTCGCCCAATTTGCCTTCTATTAGCCGGCCTAACTCTTCCAACCATAGGCAGTCGTCGTATTCGGTCTTGGTGCCGGCCTTGACTAACAGGATTCCGTTGGGGCCGGAGCCCTGGTCCACAGCAGCGTGTTCTTCGGAGGCTTCCAGATCTCTGACGCGCTGTACCACCAGGTCTGCCAGGTTGGTGTCCAGGCCAAGTCCGCCGGCCAGATGCAGTTGAATCCCTGGGATTTGTTCGCGGACTTCTTCGAGAATTTCGTTCATCTCAAGGGTGGCGTGCTTGCCATTACCCAGAAGGAAGGGAGCCAGCACAACTTGGTTGTAGCCCCGTTCGTTTAGCATTTTTACCGCTTCATGGGGGAAGGGTTCAAGAAATTCCAGGCAGGAAAGGACCATCTGAGACTGGTCAATCTCCAGCATTCCTTGGAGCCGGCTGGCCGCCTGTTTGAGGCCGTCTGGGGTGCTTGGGCAATCTTGGCACCAACCGGGTGACCCATCTTGAGACCAAGCGCAGGAGCATTCAGCTTTGCTGGTGCCTCGTTGGCTGCCGTGTCCCAGCAGTACCACTCCCCAGCGGTCCTTGCCGTTATTGTCCTCGCTCAAAGTGCTACCTCCTGTAATGCCAGTCCAAGTAGGGCATTAACCGTGGCCGCAGCTGCAGAACTGCCGCCTCTTTTCTCCCAAACGGAGATATAAGGAACGTCCACTTTGGCCAGTTCAGCTTTGGATTCGGGACAGGCTATGAAGCCCACCGGCATGCCGATAACCAGCGCCGGAGCTACCTGGCCTTCCACAATCATGTCCAACAGGGCCAAGAGAGCAGTGGGCGCGTTTCCGACCACTACGACGGCCCCATCTAGGTGGGGTTTCAGTTCCCTAATCGCGGCCACAGAACGGGTGGTGCCTTCGGTCTTGGCCCGTTCGGCAGTATTTGGTGTGTCGATCTGGCAGTACGTTTTGATACCGCATTTGCTGAGCAGGGCCTTGGAAATGCCCACTTCCACCATGCGCACGTCGGTGACCACGGCGGCCTGTGCTTTGATGGCGGCTATGCCAATGTTCACCGCGCCGGGACTGAATCCCACGGCTTTGGCAATCTCAGGGTCACCTTCTGCCCGCACGATGCGGCAAATGACGTACCGTTCTTCAGGTGTGAGGCCCTCCAATTGGGGTAGGCTGGCTTCCACGACTTCAATGCTACGGCGGTCGATTTCTTCTGGGAGGAGTGCGTATTTATCTACTAATGACATAACAATCTCAACATTACTTAAGAGTTATTATAGCCGGTTTCGTGGCGTGTGGGCAGAGGCAGAGCAGTGAGCTTCGGGGGAACGAAAACAACCGAGAATAGACCAACC
>CAVODA010000120.1:0-5068 GCA_963694265.1 Dehalococcoidia bacterium | reverse complement strand
GGTATGACCTTCTTCACCGCCGACAAAGAGCGGGAGCACCACGAGTTTGTTCTGATGAAGGGCCGTGTTACCCGTGACGACGCCAAGGTCATACAACAGATTTCTTTCATCGTTCCTTCATTGGACGATCTTCGGGAGTTCAAGATTCGTCTGGAAGCCGAACCCGATGTAAAAATCGACCGAATCGTCAGCCACGGGATTGCCTTTGGCATGTATTTCTTCGACCCGGAAGGCAACCGCATCGAGCTTTATGTCCGTACTCCTTACAAGGTTCCGCAACCCCTGGGAGATGCCATCGACATCACGGCCTCCACCGATGATGAACTGGAAGCGATCGCCAAAGCTCGGATCCCTGCGGGTGCGTAGCCCCTTCAAATCAACCTAAAGATTCGCAACAAGGCCGAGAAACACGCCCCTGTCATAGGAAATAGTGGCGTCGCCTCTCGGCCTTTTTATTTTGGAAAAATAGGTCAGATTTTATTGAGTATCCTAAGGAAAAAGAGACGCCCGGTTACGTTGACAAACACGGGCAGCAATTCCATAATACTCAACCAGCAATAGTAATCGCTATTTAGTATGTTTACCAACCAATACCAGACTAACCCTCACTGCTCGGCCCTCTGCCCATGAGCAGCCCCCAATCAGCGCGCTACGAAGATCTTCCCCGTAGCTACCACATCTTCAAGTGGCGGATTCTGCTGGCCTTCGCGGGCTTTTATCTGTTCCTCTACCTGGGCCGGTTCAATTTCTGGCCCGTGGCCCCGCTAGTCAAAGAAGACCTCGGCCTAAGCAACTTTGAAATCGGCCTGGTAAACGCCCTACTCTTGTGGGGGTTCGGACTCGGTGACCTGGTGCACGGTCGGCTGGCCGAGACCTATGGGCTGCGTCTGTGGGTAATGATCGGCGCTATTCTTACAACCGTTTTCAACATCATCACCAGCTACGCCACCTCTGCAGTGACCATGGCCATCCCTTGGGGCATCGCCGGCTTTGTGAACGCTGCCTGCTGGGCACCAGGAATCAGCATGATCTCCCAGTGGTGGCCTCGCCGAAATAGGGGCTTGGCCCTGGGCATAGTCGGTACCGCTGCTGGTGGCGCAATGGTCACCATGTGGTGGGTCTCCGGGTACGTGGGCGCCGAGTGGGGCTGGCGTGCGTCATTCCGCTATCCGCCAATGATTATCGCCGTGTTGGGCATCGCCTTTTATTTCATTGCAAAAGATAGGCCAACCGACGTAGACCTACCTGAATACGTGGAAGACGACGAGATTTCAGCCACCCCAGAGGCCATCAATCCAGAACTGCTGAAGGGTTTGGGACCCTATAAAATCCTGATGGGCAACACCAGGTTCCTGCTGGCTTGCCACGTGAAAGGTCTGGAGAACGTCGTCCGCTATGGTCTGACCACTTGGGTGCCGATCTACTACTTTGAAGAAGGTGGGTTGTCCATCGAGTCCACGATCTTGCTCACCATTTTGCTGCCATTGGGTTATCTGATTGCGCCCCCGGTGGCTGGCATAATCTCAGACCGCTATCTGGGCAGTCGGCGGCGTCCAATGGTCATCTTCTCCTGTGCGGTCAGTGCCTTGGTTCTGATTGGTATTGCCTTGGCCCCGCCGGTCAACGTAACTTTGGGAGCATTTCTCCTGTTGGTTGGTGGACTGTCCATGGGCATGTCGCCAATGTCTACGGTGGCGGTGGACATTGCCGGTCGTCGTATGTCGGGGACCGCTTCCGGCTTGTTGGACGCCCACGGCTACGCCTACGCCGGTGCCCAGGCATTGATTTTTGCTGCGGTGCTAGACATGGCCGGCAGCCCCTGGCCAATAGTGTTCGTAGCTATGGCCGTCACCCGAGTGATTTCCGGTATCATGATTTCCCGCGTCAGGGTCTGACATCTATTTGGCAAGGCTTGCCCCGTTAGGTATATGAGAAACACGGTCCAACAGCCGATTAGCGCCCTACGACAGACACAGACCAGTTGAGCACCATCGAACCCAGACGGTACGACGACCTCCCTCCCAGTTACCACATCTTCAAGTGGCGGATTCTGCTGGCCTTTTCCGGTTTTTACCTATTCCTTTATCTAGGCCGGTTCAACTTCTGGCCCGTGGCCCCGCTAGTCAAAGAAGACCTCAGCCTAAGCAACTTTGAGATTGGCCTGGTGAACGCCCTGCTGCTCTGGGGATTTGGGCTAGGTGATCTGTTCCACGGACGGCTGGCTGAGACCTATGGTCTTCGGCTTTGGGTCTTGATTGGCGCCATTCTCACCACGGTCTTCAATATCATCACCAGTTTTGCCACGTCGGCCATTACGATGGCCATCCCTTGGGGAATTGCTGGGTTTGTGAACGCCGCCTGTTGGGCCCCGGCCATCAGCATGATCTCCCAGTGGTGGCCGCGCCGGAACCGGGGTTTGGCCTTGGGAATCGTTGGCACTTCCGCCGGCGGCGCAATGGTGTTGGTGTGGTGGATCTCCGGGTACGTAGGCGCTGAGTGGGGCTGGCGTGCGTCCTTCCGCTACCCACCGATGATAATTGCGGTGTTGGCCGTCGCCTTCTACTTCATCGCCCGAGATAGGCCATCCGATGTTGGTCTGCCGGATTACGTTGAAGAAGATGCCGTTTCGGCCACCCCTGAATCCATCGACCCGGCGCTCCTCAAGGGCCTGGGACCGTATAAATTGCTGCTATCCAATACCCGGTTTCTGATGGCCTGCCACGTTAAGGGGCTGGAGAATATCGTCCGCTACGGTCTCACCACTTGGGTGCCGATCTATTACTTTGAGGAGGGCGGACTGTCGATTGAGTCCACAGTCCTGCTCACAATCTTGCTGCCGGTGGGGTATCTGATTGCGCCTCCCGCTGCCGGAATATTTTCAGACCGGTACCTGGGCAGCCGACGACAGCCAATGATCTTCTTCTCCTGCTCGGTCAGCGCAGTAGTGCTGGTTGGCGTCGCTTTTGCTCCACCCGTTAACATCACCATTGGGGCCATCCTGATGTTTGTGGGAGGGCTATCCATGGGTCTGTCTTCCATCAACTCCGTGGCAGTGGACATCGCTGGTCGGCATATGTCGGGAACGGCTTTGGGCATCATGAGCGCCCACGGGTATGCTTACGCTGGCGCCCAGGCTCTGATATTTGCCGCCGTTCTGGACATGGCTGGCAGTCCGTGGCCGATAGTGTTCTTGGCCATGGCGGCCACCAGGGTGCTCTCTGCCCTCTTGATCTCCCGCGTTAACGTCTGACCCAGCCCATTCTGTTTCTGAATGGGCCACCGACTCAAATTGAATTGACTTCATAAACCTTAATGCTAGAATTAGTTATCGCAACTGGTTGCAATAACTTTTAATCGCATGACTGAAATATCCAGCACCACCCTCGTGTTACACGTAATAAACCTATGATTAAGCACGAACAAGCCATCGAGACCTTGCGCCTGAATGGTCACCGACTAACCCCCCAACGACTCATCGTCCTCTCCATAATCGCCTCCAGCGACGGCCATATGGGCGTGGATGAAGTCTTTCAGGCGGCCCAAAAAGCCTATCCGTACATGGATATCGCCACTGTCTACCGGACTCTACACCTGTTCAAAGATTTGGGTGTGGTGACCGAGGTAGCCATTGGCGACCGGCTGCATTTTGAGCTGACCGACCCCGACGGACACCATCACCATATGGTCTGTAGGGCCTGTAACGGCGCGTTCAACTTGAGCCCCCACTACTTGGCAGAGTTTCGAGACACCCTGAATAAAGAGTTTGGATTCGAGCCTGACTTGGAGCATTTCGCCGTCACCGGTGTTTGCGTCGATTGCCAAGAGGCCGAGCCCAAATCCAACGAGAAACAAAAATAAATGCAGCGTATCTTTTCTAGCTTCAGATTCTGGGCCGTGCTAGTGACGGCGATGGCAATCGTGGCCTGTGGCAGCGACAGTTCGGAATCATCTCAAAATATCAAGCAACAAGACAGCCGTTTAATTGTCGTGACCACCGTGTCGCCCATCACCAGCATCGTCGAGAATATCGGCGGCTCTAGAGTCAGTCTGGAAGGTGTCGTCCCTGAGGGAGTAAATTCCCATACCTTTGAGCCAACTCCGTCCATGGCCAAGCTCATGGCCCAGGCTGACTTGATAATCATCAACGGCCTATTCCTAGAGGAGCCGACGCTGGCTCTGGCAGAGTCAAACAAAAGATCAGACGCGGTGATTCTGTCTCTTGGCGAACAGACTGTGTCGCCCGAGCAGTGGCGGTTTGATTTCTCATTCCCGGAGTCAGGAGGCCACCCGAACCCCCACCTCTGGCCGGACCCAAACCTGGGCCTGAGCTACGCTGAACTTGTGCACGACCAGCTGGTGGCTCTCGACCCTAAAAACGCAGCCTATTTCGCCGAGAACCTGAGTCGCTTTCGTGAAAAAGTTACTCAGATGGACAAAGCCATTCGGATTGCTGTGGCCACGGTGCCGGAGCAGAACCGGAAACTGCTGACCTACCACGACTCCTGGGCTTATTTCGCCCAGCAATACGGCATGGAAGTAATTGGGGCGGTCCAGCCGTCAAACTTCTCCCAGCCCTCCGTCAGGGAGGTTGCCGAATTGATTGACCAGGTCAAGGACTTGGGCTTGCCGGCTGTGTTTGGCTCAGAAGTCTTTTCCAGCGACGTGTTGGAAGCCATCGCCAGTGAGGCCAACGCCAAATTCGTAGATGACCTGGCCGACGATGATCTACCCGGTAAACCCGGCGACCCGGAGCACACCTACCTGGGTTTGATGCAGAATAACTTGGCTGCCATGATCCCGGCCCTGGGCGGAGATGCCAGCGCCGTGATCGCGCTGAATATAGAAAACGTGTTTGACGGCGAGAGTGGGGCGGTCTACCCGCAATAGACCAGAAACGAGAATTAACCAAAGGGACCGCGGTACCTTTTAAGGACATAGATAAGAAAAACCATGCTACATCCGATGCCACATCACCCCGGGCCCGGAGAGCCCATCGTGGAAATCAACTCAGTCACCTGCGGCTATGAGAAGCAACGGGTACTGACCGACGTCAGTCTAAAGATTATGC
>CAVODA010000119.1:0-5114 GCA_963694265.1 Dehalococcoidia bacterium | reverse complement strand
ATTACTACTTTGAAACGGCCCATGAATTGGCGGAGAAAGTGGCCGCCAATGCAGACCAAATAGACATTGACCGGCAGATTCCGGCAGAACTAACCGGCGAGTTTGCCGATAAGGGTTTCTTCCGGCTGTTGCTGCCCAAATCCTTGGGCGGCGCTCAACTGGCCCACTCAGATTTTCTCAAGATACTGGAGATTTTTGCCGCAGCGGACGGCAGCACCGGGTGGTGCATGAACCAGAACAACGTATTCTCCACAAACTCGCTCCGGATGCCCCAGGGTGTTGCGGAAGAAATCTATGCGGAGGGTCGGGCTGTGGTGACCAATGGGCCGCCAGATTCATCTGCCAAGGCGGTACCCTGTGACGGCGGATACAAACTAAGTGGACGCTGGAATTTCAGTAGCGGGATCACCCACGCCACCTGGATTGCGGCCCTGGCTCCCGTAATGCCCAAAGACCAAGAACCCGGCGCAGTATTTGTGCGGGAGAGTGGCCGGGTGATGCTGATTCCTAGAGATGACGTGAAATTTGTGGACTTCTGGCCGGTTCGTGGCCTGAGGGGCACCGCCAGCTTCAGCTTTGAAGTTGATGATTTGTTTATCCCCGAGGAAAGGACCTACAGCCCAACCAACGAACCTAGAGAAGAGGGCCCGGTGTACGGAATACCCACCACGCTGCTGTTCTCGTCCGGGTTCTCAACCGTGGCGCTGGGTATCGCCCAAGCCAGTTTGGGTACGGCCATGAAGCTGGCTGAAATAAAGATTCCAGGTCGTGCGTCTCGGCTGCTGCAGGACGAGCCTACCACCCAGCGGATCATCGGTGAAGCCGAGGCAATCTGGCATTCGGCCAAGGCGTTCCTGCGGGAGGCCCACGCGTCGGTTTGGGAGAGCGCAATTGCCAACAAACCCCTGACTGTGGAACAGCGAATCAAGCTGAGGTTGGCCGCCACGTTTGGGATTCGCAAATCGAAGGAGATTGTCGAGACTGCCTACGAGCTCTGCGGTTCCAACGCGATCTTGGAAACGAACCCAATCCAGCGGCAGTTCCAGGACATCCACGTGGTATCTCAGCACATCCAGGGCCGCGCTACCCACTTTGAAACTGCAGGCCAGTTCTTCATGGGCATGACCCCCCAAGGCAACTTCTGACCGGCTGAGTGCGTTGCCAGTCCGGAATGGCCGCTTGCAGGAAACCCCCGCAGCCCCATGAAAACGCGGCTCGCCGCCCGCCTAGTCTTCTAGGTGGATGTCTCCGCTGCGACCGCCGCTTTTTTGCACCAGGCGGACGGCTTCGATGCGCATGTCCCGGTCAACTGACTTGCACATGTCATAGAGGGTCAGACCCGCGACGGTGACGGCGGTCAACGCCTCCATCTCCACACCGGTGCGAGAGGTGGTTTTGGCGGTGGCTTCGATGTTGATTTGGCATTTCGCGTCGTCCAGAGACAACGCAACGTCCACTTTATCCAACGGCAATGGATGACAGAGGGGAATAAGCTCTGAAGTTTTCTTGGCGCCCATGATGCCAGCCAATTGGGCAATGGTCAGAACGTCGCCCTTCTTCATCAGCCCTTCTTTGATCAGGCGCAGCGTCTCCGGCTGGACTGACACATGGCCACGAGCCACAGCCACCCGACTGGTGATGTCTTTGTCGCCCACATCAACCATCTTGGCGTTGCCCTGGTCGTCTAGGTGGGTCAGATGAAGGTCCGGGTTGTCATTGGCAGTGGACATAACGTGCGGTGCTCCTTGGCAGATGTGTGGCCCTTCGACAGGTCCGATAAATTGGGACTCACGACCTTGGTCGAAGCTCAGGACGAGCGGTAGGAGTAATTTGCTACTAGGCAGTGCCGGCTTCTTTGGTGGCTGCGGAATCAGCCAGTTCGTTGCCGCGGTCTCCGCTGTGTCCGCGAACCCAACGCCATGAGACGTCACGGTTCTTTACTAGGCGGTCTAGTTGATCCCAAAGGTCGTTGTTGACCTTGCGTTTCCAGCCCTTGGTCATGGTGTTGATGACGTAGGTGCTGTCAGAACTGATTAGCACCGGAGCCGACGGGTCGATGGCCTCCAGCCCTTTAATCACAGCGGTCATTTCCATGCGGTTGTTGGTGGTTTGAAGTTCGCCGCCGGAGATAATCTCTTGGGTGCCGTTGGTTTCAATGACGGCTCCCCAGCCTCCCGGGCCAGGATTGCCCTTGCAGGCACCGTCAGTGTGGATCACGTATCCATTAATCTGCATAAAACTAATAGCCATCAGCCTGCAACCACCAGCCAAAGAACTGCTGACCGCCGACGGCCCACTACCCCCCTATTTGGTACAT
This sequence comes from Dehalococcoidia bacterium, assembly GCA_963694265.1. Classification (GTDB taxonomy): domain Bacteria; phylum Chloroflexota; class Dehalococcoidia; order Lucifugimonadales; family UBA3495; genus UBA9611. Next base: position 2,797 of record CAVODA010000119.1, on the reverse strand, counting down.
CTCTATCTTTCTGGGTGCGCCCGGTTCATTGGGCGCGGCGGCGCGTTCCTCCGAGTATCGGTCGGAGCGCACAGACCAGATGCTGGTGATGAGTTTTCGCAGGTCGTCGTCGGTTGCGCCGGCCCGGATGGGGTCCATCAGGCTGACACCCTCGCTGGCGAAGAGACAGGTAAATATCTTGCCGTCGGTAGACAGACGCACCCTGGTGCAGTCGCCGCAGAACGGTTTGGTCACCGAGGCAATCAGGCCGATCTCGCCGCTGCCGTCCTTATAACTGTACCTAGTCGCAACCTCGCCTTTGTAGTTGCTTTCAGTTGCTTCCAAGGGCATCTCGGCATCGATGCGAGCGATGATCTCGTCGGCGGGTACAACCTGCTCCGACTGCCAGCCGTTGCGGTTGCCCACATCCATGTATTCGATGTAGCGGACGATGTGGCCGGTGCCCTTGAAGTGGCGTGCCAGGTCGACAATGGTATGGTCGTTGACGCCCTTCTGCACCACGCAGTTGATCTTGATGGGTGAGAGACCCACATCGGCGGCGGTCTGGATGGCCTCAAGGACTCTTTGAGTGGTGAACCCACGGCCATTCATAGTCTTGAAGACCTCGTCGTCCAGGCTGTCCAAGCTGACCGTGATGCGGTCCAGGCCGGCGTCCTTCAACTGTTGGGCAAACTGGCTGAGTAGATAGCCGTTGGTGGTCAGCGTTAGGTCATCGATGCCGCTAACGTCAGTCAGCATCTTTAACAGTGTCGGAAGGTCGTTCCGCATCAACGGTTCCCCGCCGGTGATGCGCAGTTTGGCGATGCCCAATTCAGCGAAGATACCCACCAGCCGGGTTAGTTCCTCAAAGGTGAGAATGTCTTCGCGGGGCAAGAACTCATAGGCCTCGCCGTAAATCTCGGCGGGCATGCAGTAGGGGCACCGGAAGTTGCACCGGTCGGTCACGGAGATACGCAGGTCACGCATGGGCCTGCCGAATTTATCAGTTAGCATTTTTTAATTCGTCTGCTTTTAGCTATCGAATATCAGCTTTTTGAGGGATTCCACCACTATTTTGGCGGCGTTGCCCCGGTGGCTGAATTGGTTTTTCTCGGCCAATGAAATCTGGGCCAGGGTCCTGTCGCGAGACGGAATAAAGAACACGGGGTCGTAGCCGAATCCGTCATCGCCCTGCGGGATGTATTGTATCATTCCGTCCACTGAGCCCTCGGCTTGGGTGATTAAAGCGGGGGCAGCATCCCCCTCTAATCTCCCTTTACTGAAGTGGGAGGCTTGTTCCCCTTCCCGATTCAAATCGGGAGAAAGAGGGGCTAGGGGAGATTTGGCAACGGCGATCACGCACCGGAACCGTGCTGTCCGCTCATCCCAGGGCACGTCTTCCAGATTCTTCAATAGTAGGTTGACCCGGTCACCGTCGCTCTGACAGGCGTCACCGCCATACCGGGCGGAGCGCACACCGGGCTCGCCGCCCAGGGCATCAACCTCCAGCCCCGAATCGTCAGCCAGGGTCAGCAGACCGGAAAGCGCTGCGTACTCGGACGCCTTCAACCAAGCATTCTCCTCAAAGGTATCGCCAGTTTCATCCACCTCGTGGGTGATACCCAGGTCTTTTAACGAGACCAACTCAAAAGAAATACCCGACAAAAGCTCCGAGTACTCACGCATTTTGCCGGGATTTCCGGTAGCGATTAGCAGGCGAGTTGGTTGTGCGCTGCTCATCTCAGATTGTCCCCTCTTCGGCCAATTCGCCCAGGTCGTCATCACCTAAGCCCAGCCATGAGAGGTAGATGTACTGGTTGTGCTCTCCCACAGTTGGGCCGGCGTGCTGTACAGCGCCAGGAGTTTCGCTGAATTTAGGCACCACACCCAGCATCTTGGTCTTGCCAAGCTCCGGGTCGTCGATGTCGATGATGTCTTCCCGGGCCAGGTAATGGGGGTCGGCCATTATCTGTGGGGCGTCATAGACCGGGCCGACCACCCCGCCCGACGGGATCAACTGGTCCATGGTCTCTTGCAAGTCTCTCTGGCCCAGCCAACCTTGTAGTTCGTCGTTTAGGATTTCCCGATTATCTAGGCGGGCGGCGTTGTCCTTGAATTCAGGCCGGTCGATCAGGTCGGGCATGCCCATGGCCTTGGCCAGACTTTCAAATGTGCTCTGGGAGGTTGCAGAAAGGCCCAGCCAGCGGTCGTCGCCGGTCTTGTATAGGTTGCGGGGCGCGGCGTCAGGGAAGTCATTGCCCACCCGCTCCCGGTTGATGCCCAGCATATCGAACATGGTGATATGGGGGATGCAGAGTCGGAAGAGCGGCTCAAATAGGCTCACATCAACCACTTGGCCCTTGGCATCAGGATTTCCCGATGCGTCGCGGTGGTAGAGCGCCATCATGCCGGCCATGGCACCAAACACCCCGGCGATTTCGTCGGCCAAGGGGATGGGCGGCAGGTTGGGCGGGGTGTCTGGAAAGCCGGTCATACCGATATACCCGCTCATGCACTCGGCGATGGTTCCAAAGCCAGGCCGGTCTTTGTACGGGCCGGTTTGGCCAAACCCGGAATAACGCAACATCACCAGCTTGGGGTTCACGGCCAGTAATTCGTCCGGTCCCAGTCCCCACTTTTCCATAGCGCCCGGCCGGAACCCTTCTATAAGAACGTCAGCCTCGACAACCAGTCTCTTGAGCAGATCTTGCCCCTCTGATGTGCCCAGGTTCAGGGTGATGGACTTTTTGTTGCGGGAGTGGACCTTCCACCACAGTGAGACACCATTAGCGAAGGGACCCCAATTGCGGAGCGGGTC
>CAVODA010000118.1:0-5133 GCA_963694265.1 Dehalococcoidia bacterium | reverse complement strand
CAAGGCCATTTTGCCAAAGCTGCTGGGAGACTGAGAGGCCATTTCTGCGGCCAGCCACCCGCCCAAGGAAAAGCCCATCACATTAACCCGTCCCACGCCCATCTCGTCTAACACTCGCAGGTACCAACTGGCCAAGTCTCGAACGCTCATGATCCAATCAACCCGGTCAGTGGACCCAAAACCGGGCAGGGCCGGCATTTGCAGGCTGAAATCCTGGGCCAGGGCATCCGCGTAATTTAAGGGCTCGGTGCGTCCCATTTCATCGTGGAGCACCAATATCGGGTCGCCGCTACCACCCTGACGTAGGTGGAGAGTGGTATCGCCAATTTGAATCTGTTCGTCTTTCCAAGTAAGTGAGCCAGTGGCCATTGGTTTGCTCCTGTTACGGGTAAATTAGTCAGCCTAGACAGAACTCCATCAGGCTGACCTCGTTTGAATCTTGTTCAGGGCCCAGCGATTATCATCCGACGATAGGCGGCACGTCAACGCACAGTTGGCCCCAGTTATCAAAGCTCGTAGACGTGGGTAGATGCTGGGTTTGGTAGGCCAATATTAACCATCCCGAGAGACTGAGTGGAATTTGACCACCAAACCAGTAGGTGTTAGGATACCCACGACCAGGTTATCTGCGCGATACAAATTATCGCAATGGCAGATAATTGGAGAACCACCATGACTAACAATTTCCCCACCCATACCCGCATACCTAACTTCCGCGCTATTTCCCCCTGCCCTCTACCCTTCCGCTAGCGACCTTCAACTACTTTCCTTTTTAGGCATTCCTAGACCCAGGGCAACTCCGCAATTCGGCCTTTAGCTTTTTGGCATTCCTAGAATCCGCAGCCGAATTGCACCAATTTTTGAATCATTTCTATGTGGTACGACTTATGTCGTCCCAAAAGTAGGTACCTATGCACACGCAAGAAGTTGACCAATTGTCCTCCCTTTATGGAGGATTTTGGAATCACAATGTTTTAGATTTTTGTTACATGACCAACCGGTACTTCCCACCGACCCAGTTCATTGAGGACCTGCAGGAGCGCCTGCCGGAGCTGGTGGGCAGCTATCCCTCCACAAATTCACACCTGTCTTCGCTACTGGCCGAACAACTTGGTCTCAAACAAAACGAAGTGGTGGTTGGAAACGGCGCCAGCGAGCTTATCAACGCTGTGCTGTCTCGTTATGTGAATCGGTTGGCCGTTCCGATTCCCACCTTTGAAGAATTCATCAACCGGGCCCAGATACTGGGCCGGGAAGTATTCCCGTTCAAATCTTCTGATGGGTTCAACCTGAACGTTGAAGAATTCATTAACCACATCAAAGATACCAATTCAGACTCGGCGCTACTGATTAGGCCCAACAATCCCACTGGCACCTACATGCCAAAGGCTGACCTGATCTACTTCCTGAACCGGATGCGACATCTCAACTTGGTATTGGTAGACGAATCTTTCTTGGACTTTACCGATGCAGAGCCAGATACATCTGCTTTGGACCTGCTCCAAGATTATCCCAACTTGTTGGTGTTAAAGAGCCTGTCTAAAAACTGCGGTATACCGGGCATTCGCCTTGGCTATGCAGCCACTGGCAACGTTGAACGACTGGAAGAATTGCGTAACGACGTGCCAATCTGGAGTATCAACTCCCTGGCTCAATTTTTCCTACAAGAAATGGGGAAATACCGGGATCAGTACACAGAGTCATGCGGAAAAGTCAGACAGGCCACTCGTAACTTGGTGCAAGGTCTGGCCAGCGTGCCCTACCTGAGCCCGTTCCCAACTCAGGGTAATTTTGTTCTCTGTGAGATTCTGCACGGGTTCACCGGAGAGGAACTGGCGGCCCACTTGTTTGACGACAGCCGAATTTTGGTCAATAACTGCGGGTCCAAACTCGGATTGGACGGCAATTTCATACGCGTAGCCTGCCGTACAGATGAAGATAATAATCGATTGGTGGAAGCGCTACTTCGAATTGATGAATCCGCCGGTGTTAATTCAATCGAAGCGCTTGATGCGAGGTAAGTTATGAAGGGAATTATTTTATCTGCGGGAATGGGTACCAGACTCCAACCCCTGACCCTAACGCAGCCCAAATGCCTGGTCAACGTAGCCGGTAAACCCATGATGGAATACCAGCTAGACGCCATTGGAAAAGCTGGAATCAGAGAATGCGCCATCGTTGTTGGGTTTATGGCTGATGCCGTACGAGGCCATTTTGGGTCGCGTTACAGAGGTATAGATTTGTCCTACGTGGAAAACACCGATTACGCCAATTCCAACAACCTGTACTCTCTCTGGCTGGCCAGAGACCAGTTCGATGATGACATGCTTCTGCTGGAATCGGACCTAGTGTTTGATGACCGATTGGTCGCACGGCTGGTCAGTCTGAGAGAGCGTAACGTTGCCGTTGTAGACCGTTTCCAACCTCACATGGACGGGACGGTGATCCTGGCGGAAGGAGACACCGCAAAGTCTATGGTCCTTAAATCAGACCAAGGTAGATGGTTCAATTACTCCACTGCCTTGAAGACAGTGAACATCTATCGGCTTTCCAGGGAATTACTATCAGACGTGATTGTTCCGGAAATGGAATCTTTCTTGGAAGATGGTCGTACCGATCAATATTACGAAGCAGTGTTCGCCAGTCTGATTGATTCCGGTCAGATGGAAATGTCTGTAATGAATACTGGAAATAATAAGTGGGCAGAAATAGATGACATGGGCGACCTTAGAAAGGCAGAAGATATATTCGCCCCTGTATCAGTTCGCTAGCGCCATGCATTCGCATGCAAGCGGTTTATCACGTCATAAAACCGCCTGCAGGACCCCAAACCAACTTGGAGCCATTTATTGACCACCGGTAAACAATGGTCCAGTCAGAGTGCAATAGATTATTACGCCCAGCATCGTCACGACGTAGCTGATCTCTATCCCTCAGAAACTGTATTTCTTCCCAGAGTTTTATTTCCCGGTGCCAAAGTCTTGGACGTTGGCTGTGCCTCCGGCGGTTTTTTCAACATCATGCGCAGCTACGAACCTGCAGTTGAATACACTGGAATAGACCTGTCTGCAACGGCCGTGGAGATGGCCCAGGCACGGTACCCGGAAGCGACTTTTGTGCTCAATGAAGGATTCTCGTTGCCGTTTGATGACAACACTTTTGATCTGGTCCATTGCACCAGCGTCTTCAACAACGAGCCCAACTACAAAACGATCCTCGAAGAGATGTACCGCGTTACCAACCGGTTCGCATTGGCTGACATAAGACTGCTAAAGGGAATTGGAAATCAGCGAAGTACGACCTATAACATCCAGTTTGAAAGCAATGGAATAGAAGACACCGTGCCATATGTGGTCAATGATGCAGACGATGTTGTCAACTTTATTTTGCAGTTGGACCCAAAGCCCAAAGCGCTGAGGGGGACGGGATACTTCCATCCGGTGGCCAAAGAAGCCGATCCCCTTGATTCTGAAATCTGCATGACCATTTTGTTGCTGGAAAAAGGGGACGCAACCGGCGCTCAGACTGTTTTTGACCTTGATGACCTTCCCATACAATTTTCCTTCACACAGTCTTAGCCTGACCGAATTTCAGTTGCCTTGGAGTCCGCAACCAGTTGGGAAGGGCGAATCTGGTGTAATGCACAAGGCTTTTACTCTCGACTCGCAGCAATCACAAAGGGTAATAATGGCCAACGTGGTTTTTCCATCATCGTCTGACAGCGACACCACTAAAATGGTGCAGATAATTGGCGTTAGTAAGATTACCCCGCGCGGTTGTTGGGCTCTTCCATTTTAAGAGCAAAAACAATCAGCATTTGCGAATAGTTTATGGCTGGCCCGATGTCTAGTCAGCCGCCCTCGCTACCCAAAGGCGGACGGTTTGGCCCAATGGCCAGGTTGGCCGTTTTTGCGATACTCCCTTTGTTGGTTCTGGCCGGTCTCCTTTCAGTCTTGATCGCGACCGGTGTCCTTTCGTTGGCACCCTCATCGAATGACTTCGGGGACACCATTACGGCTCTGCTGATAGGGCCTTCTGGCGTGTTAATCACTGGCAAAGACATGGTTGACGTCGTGTCTGCGGATGGCCGGGGGAAAGTCACTGTGCCCGCTGGTTCCTTTAATGAACCAATAATTTTGGAATTTCAAGAGCTGGGGAAGATTGGGAGTCCGGGATTGCCTGAAGGCTATGTCAGCGCCGGGCGGATGTTCGACTTGTCGGCACGGACCGTTGATGCTGAAAATAGCTCAATAACATTTAGGTCAATGCTCACTATTTCCATAGATATCGGTCCGGCTGAACTAGGAGTGGCCGAGGACGATTTCTCCAGATTCTTCATACAACATCAACATAGACAAACCCAGGCTTGGGACGTATCGACTAGCACGGCCGACCCCGTGGCATCAACTGTAACTGCCAAGACTGGCAGTCTAAGCCGATTTGCGCTAACCGTTGGCCCAATCCTGGTAATGAGACCTCGACTTATATTAAAGATGGTGTGTCGGAGGGAACTCCTAGGGTTCCGTTTGCATCTACGAGTGTGTCTCCTGAACCAACTCAGAGCCAACCATTTATATTCACTCCGGTGATAACTGTAGAGTCGACAGTCACCGACACTCCAGCGTCTTCCCCAACGGAAGTAATTCAACCTACTAATATCCCCCCACCGCTGCCGACGGAAATCCCCACGCCAATGCCGGTTGCAACTCCAACTCCAATTCCGACGCTGACCAGCGTTCCCACTGCCACGGCTGTACCGACGCCGACGCCATCACCAGTACCTACGCCAACGGCTATACCGGTGCCTGATCCAGCACCGGAACCTGCACCCGCGCCCACACCAACCCCAGTACCTACTCCGACGGCTATTCCCGTTCCAACGCCCACGCCTGCTCCAACCCCAACACTGGTACCGACACCTACGGCGACTCCCTTTCCTACTCCCACGTCCACCCTGATGCCCACAGCAACAAGCACTGACCCTTCATGGTGCGGCAGCGAGCGTCTAACCTATGTATCTGATCGTGATGGAATTCTTGAGATATATATCATGCTGGCAGACGGGTCCGAACAAACGCGACTGACAGAAAACTTTGCGGCTGATACTGACCCAAGTTGTTCACCTTCCGGTAA
>CAVODA010000117.1:0-5143 GCA_963694265.1 Dehalococcoidia bacterium | reverse complement strand
GAATCTTGCACTGGGGCCGGGACTGCTTCCGGGGCCATGTAGCAGCCGTAGGCGATGTGGTAAGTGCTGACATCGTCTATGGGCACCCGAATCTGGAACTCCTGGCGCACTTGCCCAGGGCCACCAGTCTGGGTGTAGAACGGGAAAATGACCGTGGAGTGCCGGGATTGGCGGTCTTTGTCTGCGCCCATTGCTATGGAGTAGTTGATGCCCTTTTCCATGCCGTATTGGGTCTCGTGGGCATAGAGCGACTCGATGCCCCGGCCCATGTCGATTCTTGAGTGCAAGGTAGACATCTGCTGGTCTTTGGTCCGGTCTTCCAAGTCTCCTTTCTTCTCCAGCATGTATTTGAACATGTAGCCGTGGAGGTAGACGCTGTGGGCTGGGTCTCCAGTGTTCTCGTGGCATTGGAGCCAGTTGCACTCCAGCACCGAGATGCCGATCTGGCGAATAGCGTTGGGCATCACAAACAAGTCCCATGGAGCCAGCAGAGGAACCGGTTGTGGCCCCATGTAAGCCCAGACCAAGCCACCCATTTCCCGCACGGGATAGGCGGCTATTTTGACCTGCTCTTTGAGTTTGTTGGTGGGAGATTCTAGGGGAGTGTCGATGCACTGGCCGTCCGGAGCGAATTCCCAGCCGTGATAGCAACAGCGTAGGCCGTCTTCGTCAGGGATGCCGAACTTCATCAAGACTGCTCGGTGGGGACAGCGCTCGCCGACCAGACCCAGTTCACCCTTCTTGGTGATAAAGAGAACCAGATCCTCGCCGAGAATCCGAATGGGCATCACTTCTTCTTCTTTCAACTGAGATAGCGGCCGCACCGGTATCCAATAACGGCGCATCAGTTCGCCCATCGGTGTTCCCGGACCGACTCTGGTAAGTCTTTCCTGAGCTTCAGCGGTCAGCATATGACCCTCCCTGATAAACTTTTGGAGAACAACTTTTGAGAATTATTATCCCATTCCGTTGATTGCCAGACAGTATATCGCAGAATTTATCGATGCTGCATTCTAAAAGAGCCGGTCTGAACAATTCAGTCCGGCTCTTTTAGTTAGGGCTAGGCTAGCGGGCAACGAAGCTAGCTTCTTTACCGTTGGCTGAGACTGTATAAGTGCGACCGGACTCAAAATCGTCGTCCAGGGGGATCACAGTTTCAAGTATTGGCAAGTCGGTGGTGCAGGGAACGTTTTGTGCCGTAATCTCCAGATGAGTCACTGTGACTTCGACCCGGTCAAAGAACCGCCGGTTGATGTCATATCCGTCGAATTTTGAGCAGGCGCTGCCCAGGGGTAGCGTCGATACCACGACTAGTAGATAGCTGCCGTCAATTTCGTCAACCGCCACACTCTGGATAGGAGATTCTTTCTGCACCATAGTCATTCCATCCGGTTGCGGGACTGTGAACAAGAGAGTCAATTCCCCGTTGATAACTACTGTGTACGCCTCTCCCGAAGTCAGTCCTCTACCCAGAATCGCTTTGCTTTCGTGATAGCCGTAGATGGTGGTGCAGGCAATTGGCTTTGTCGGGTTGGGCACCAGGTTGGTTACATCAACCACGAACTCGTTTCCATTTCGGCTGATCTCAACGTCGTTGAACTGGGCGCAACCGCTGGGCAGCCCAGACGTAATGTCGATGGAATAGACGCCGTCAGAGATCTCTGGGGTGACCAGCGTGGCAGATTCGATTGGTGCCTGAACTGAGACCATTGCCAGGTCTTCGCTTGGGAAGCCGGTCTCGATGCCATTGACTACCACGGTATAGGTCATGCCTGGAACGAATTCAGTTCCGAGCGGAATATCCGTGACGATCACCGGCAGATCACGGGTGCAGGGAACGTTGTCTTCGGAGACCTCTCTATGACTGACAGAAACCTCGATACGCTCCAAGAATCGATTGTTAATCGTGTAGCCGCTGAACCTAGAGCAACTACTGCCCTTGGGAAGTCTGGAGATTACGGACAGGGAGTACCCACCGCCATCCTCAGAAACTTCAACCGTGTCCACCGGAGATTCTTTCTCAACCATGGCCAGACCTTCTGCATCCATTGCATTGAAGGAGAGCATCAAGTGGTCGTTGACGGCGACTGTGTAGGTCTCTCCGGTTACTAGGCCACTACCAATTATTATTTGACCCTCATGGAGGCCGTATTGTTCTGTGCAGGCCATCTCAAGACTGGGGTGAGGCACTAGGTTCTTGACACTCACCACGAACGCGTTGCCCTCTTGTGCCAGGTCATACCCGTTGAATTCGGCACAACCGTTGGACAAACCGGAGGTGATGTTTAAAACGTAATCTCCGCCAACTGAGCTTGGCGGCGTCACTGAGGCGTCTTCAATGGGAGCCGCAACTTCAACCGGGGGCGGTTCCACTGGCGGCGGGTCTCCTTCGATTGGCTTGGCTGTCGGAAGCGGCTGAACCTGAGGAGTCGCCGTTGCGCTACTGCCGCAGCCCACTGCAGCTAGAATGGCGATCACCGTCACCAATAACATGGTTATGCCAATTCTCGGGTTCATTGCCTTCCTTCGTCCGGTTGTTTTAATCTTCCCTTTTATTACCGGACGGTTTTCGTCGCAGAATTGTTCCCGATCCTCTAAGTGAACACGCCAATCACGTGCTATATACTACGTTACTCGCCTCAGACCCTTGGCTGACAGGGGCTTGGATCAATTTCCCGGAGGTACAAGAATGGTCAGGCCCGAAGAACCCTTCTCCGATCCCTTGGACGCTTTTTGCAAAGACACTGACGCCTACCTGGCCGGTCCGGAGGGTCGTCCTCTTTCCGATTTGAAATACGCGGCCAAAGACATCTTTGACGTGGCCGGATACGTGACAGGCGGTGGCAACCCGGACTGGAAGGCGACCCATCCGCCAGCGGAAAAACACGCCTGGATCGTGGAGACTCTGTTTAATTCTGGCGCCACCATGGTTGGCAAGACACATACTGATGAGTTAACGCGTGGAATCCTGGGGGAGAACGCCCACTACGGCACTCCCATCAACTCAAGAGCTATAGGCCGGGTTCCGGGCGGTTCTTCCAGCGGCTCGGCAGCGGCGGTGGCCGGTGGGTTGGTGGATTTTGCCCTGGGATCAGACACCGGGGGTTCGGTGCGTATCCCCGCAAGTTTCTGTGGCCTATGGGGTCTCCGTCCCACCCATGACCGCATACCATTAGAAGGTATTCTGAAACAGGCGTCCAGCTACGACACCATTGGTTGGTTCACCAGGGACGCTGCAACCTACGCCCAGGTGGCACAGGTAGTTTTTCAGACCAGCATCCCGGATTCCAGTCCCTCCAGAATCATCATCGCCCAGGACGCCTTCGAAGAGGCTGATGAAAACGTTTCAGCGGCATTACTACCAATAGCTGAAAAAATCGCTGCGTTGGCTGGCAGTTCCACAACCGTGAAGCTGGCTCCCAATGGCCTGGCAGAATGGTCTGCCCAACAAAACGTCCTTCAATCCAAAGAGGCCTGGGACACGGTCAAAGACTGGATCGACCAGGTTAATCCCAGGTTCAGCTTCTGGGTCTCGGAACGCTACCAGTTCGCCATGAATCTGACCGACGCACAGATAGATGAAGCAATCGCAGTGCGAGATAGTCTCAGGACTAGGATGGACGAGGTATTTGCCGACGGCGGTTTCCTTTGTTTGCCCACGGCCGTCGTGCCCGCTCCGCTGCGGGGACTGCCAGCCTCCGCCAAGAAAGACGTACAGTCTCGGTTGAGCCGCCTTACCTGCATCGCCGGGACAACGGGAAGACCGCAACTGAGCATGCCTTTGGGAGAGGTCAACGGAATGCCTGTAGGTATCTCAATCATGGGAGACCGTGGTTCGGATGAACAATTGATCGGCTTTGCCCGTAGAGTTGAAGCTGAGTTTGCCGGCTAAACAGCAACCAATTTACGTACTGGCGCATCTCAGGGGGGACCAGTGGCGCAAACTCACTTGGGAGCAGAGGTTTTTAGGGACTCAGTAACCCAAGCAAAGAGTTTGTGAACGAAAACTTGGGCGATGTATTAACGAAACTTAACTTCACGAAGGTAACGGGAATATTAAACAAAGCCGAGCGCCTCTATCGGACTGAGGAAGATAATCACCACTGATTAAGCGTTTGAACCGGTGGACAGACTCCACTCCTGCCGATTAGTATCATTTCGTAGTCTCGCTATTAGGCGCAGGAGGAATGTATCAATGGCCCATCAGGTTAATGGAGTAGTCGCTTTAGGCAAGGGTTCACCGGTGCAATTGGTGCCGATTTTAGTGCCTGATCCAGGCCCCGGTGAAGCATTAATCCGGGTGAAAGCCTGTGGTGTCTGCCACACCGACCTCCATTACCGTGAAGGTGCCATCAACGACGACTTCCCCTTCTTGCTGGGCCACGAAGCTTCAGGCACGGTGGAATCGGTTGGTGAGGGCGTAACCAATGTGGCCCCCGGCGACTTTGTCATCATCGCCTGGCGCGCCCCCTGCGGCACCTGCCGTTCCTGTCTGCGCGGCACTCCCTGGTATTGTTTCTCCAGTCGAAACGCATCCCAGCCCATGACACTGGCCGACGCCACTCCCCTTTCGCCCGCCCTGGGCATCGGCGCATTTGCCGAGTTGACCCTGGTGGACGCAGGACAGGCAGTCAAAGTCTCACCTCAAGCCAGCCCAGCCGCGGCAGGACTCGTTGGCTGCGGGATTATGGCTGGACTGGGCGCAGCAATGAACACTGGCAACGTTGGCCGGGGAGATTCTGTGGCCGTCTTTGGTTGTGGCGGAGTTGGCAACGCGGCCATTGCCGGGGCCAGGCTGGCTGGGGCCCACACGATCATTGGCGTGGACTTGGACGATCGCAAGTTGACCTGGGCCAAGGAATTTGGGGCAACACACACCATCAACGCCACGTCCACAGACCCTGTGGAGGAGATTCGCAAGCTCACCGGCGGCAACGGGGTTGATGTGGCGATCGAGGCTGTGGGCAGCCCTGTCACTTACGAGCAGGCATTCTACGCCCGAGACCACGCCGGCACAGTTGTCTTGGTGGGAGTGCCAAGTCCCGACATGAAGATTGAACTACCTCTGATTGAGGTGTTTGGCCGAGGCGGCAGCTTGAAATCTTCCTGGTACGGCGACTGTCTGCCGTCCAGGGATTTCCCA
>CAVODA010000116.1:0-5157 GCA_963694265.1 Dehalococcoidia bacterium | reverse complement strand
CTGCAACGGGGGATGATTGAGTCGGGCGTTACGGCAGTGCGCAGTGGCGGCGCAAACCACTGGATGGATGTGGCCTGGCGTAAAGCATTTGAGGGGCCTGGTCCGGATGGGCCTCGGGTCTTCGCCTGCGGTAGCTTTTTAACCACAACAGGTGGGCATTTCCTGACCTCAGGTCACGCCAGAGAGTGCGACGGCCCCTACGGTTACGCTGAGGCCATTAGGGACCAGATGAAGCATGATGTTGACCACATCAAGCTCAATCTCTCCGGAGGCATCATGGGTCCCAGATGGGACAGGCACACTGAGTCGTTCCTCCTTCCTGAGGAGATGGAGACCGCGTTTGCCCTTTGCAAACAGCGAAATTTCCCAGTCATGGCCCACGCCACCAACCCAGACTCCGTCAAGATGGCAATTAAACTGGGTGCCCGTAGCGTGGAGCATGCCTACATCATGGATGAAGATTGCGTCACGGATTTTGTGAGCAGCGGGACCTGGTACGTGCCTACGCTAGCCATCAGCCAGCTATCTCCCAATTTAGCGACAACTGTGCATGAGAAGGCATATGCGGCACGAAAACAACTGGCACCTGACCTAGTGGTGCGGGCCGATGCTGCTGCCGCTGAACACCGAAGCTCGTTCCAGAAAGCGCTGTCCGCTGGTGTCAAAATGGCCTTGGGCTCGGACATTTCCCCGATGAAAGAATCAGCACTGCTGGAACTGGGTCTGTGGGTGAAATGCGGGGCCACTCCGTTTCAAGCGTTGGTCGCCGCCACTAAGAATTCCGCCGAAATGTGCGGCGTTGGGCCTGAACTAGGCACAGTGGAGCCTGGAAAACTGGCCGATCTGATCGTCGTGGGTGACAACCCGCTGGCCGACATTGAGAACCTTAGAAAGCTGGAACTAGTGTTGAAAGAAGGTCGGATCGTCGCTGACCACCGGTAAACGCCCCGTATCCAGACAAACAATCATCCATTCAGGAGTTTTGTAATGCCAAACGATAAGCTGACCATCGGTAACGTGGAGATAACTTCGCTGTCGGACGGAGTGTTGGAGTTTGATCTGTGCAATTTCTTCCCGGACATCCCAGAAGATGATTGGAAGGGTCAAGAGCATCATCTCAGCGCTTCTGCCGGCGTGAGCTTTAACCTGGCCACTTTCTTAATTAAGTCAGACGGCCACACAATTGCTGTAGACACAGGCTTAGGCCCTAAGCAAACCCCAGAAACCCCGTGGGGAGAGTTGCTGGATGACCTGAAAGCCCACGGTTTGCAGCCTGAAGACGTGGATATGGTGGTGATGACCCATGCCCACCGTGACCACGTTGGCTGGAACCTGATGTCCAAAGACGGAACATATTCGCCCACTTTCCCCAACGCCCAGTACTATTTGAGCAACACGGACTGGGAAGCCTGCCATGATCCGGAATTGATCGAGGCCAGGTTCCCCAACGCTCCGGATTGCGTCTGGCCGTTGCAGGATTTGGGGATACTGAATCTAATGGAAGCCGGTCATCAGATAACCTCTGAAATTAGTACAATTGCCACTCCGGGACATACTCCCGGCCATATGAGTCTGATGATTTCTTCACAGGGCGAGAATGGCTTGGTACTGGGGGACGTTTTACATAACACCGCCCAGATTGAAAACACCGATTGGGTATCCCGAGCTGATATTGACCCAGAACAGACACGAATCACGCGCCGCAACTTGATAGACCGGCTGGAGAGGGAGGGTATCCCGGTGATGGCAGGCCACTTGGCTAAGCCGGGATTTGGCAAGGTTATTCGGGAGCAGGGCCGTCGTTACTGGCAGGCAATTTCTCTCTAAAACCCCTGTAAAAAATCCTTAAACCATTTGGGTATCCCAGTGGGTTAAGAGCTGGCCCAGTCGAACCTACTATAGAGACCATGCTTGGACTGATACTCCCAGGACAGGGTCTCATCGTTGACCTTAAAGTTTGAGAGCCCCAGTACGTGTTCGTCTCCATGGATGACATTTCTGAGGTTGTTAAGGGAAACCAAGCCTTCTTTGTCCGCGCCGCGTAACGTCTGCATCTCCAAGAAAAGCCGGTCTGCTGCCTTGATGGTCCTAGTTCGACCGTCAATTGTCATTTCCAGCGGTGTCCTGGCAACCGACTCCAGTTCACCATCAAGGTAGAACTGGGAGATTATTTCCCAGGGACCACCGTTCTTTCCACTAAAAATCCCCTGGAGCGCATCTTCTTGGCCTGGAGAACTCTGGTCATCCACCAGTAGCACAGTCGTCCAGTTTCCGTCTGCCATCAACGCACTTGGGCAATGCAAGAAAATGGCTGCCTTCTGTCCGGCTAGGTCCACATCACCGTAGGTGCCTTCATCAAAGGAAACAGCCCAGATTGTGTCGCAAAAGTCGTTGGTGGCAGGCTGACGAAAGGAAACGTGGCAAGGGCACAGTAAATTACAGCTGCAACCCTCAAATAGGTCGCCTTTCCCGCTCCACTCTACCGCCATAATCAACTCCCTCAAAACTAGTCCTTGCCTGGAAAAGCAACGATACAGTCCATTGTCCACGCCTGTCTAGGATTCAAATATAAAGGGGAGCAAGATTTCTCTTGCTCCCCTTTATTTGCTCACGTATTTGTCGGATCGAACCCCAAGAAGATTCGAAGCCTAGAACATTGTGCTGTCGCTGACTTCGCCGCCACGAATCGTACGCAGACGGTCGCGGAAGTCGAACAATGCCTTTTCGTCCGTCTCCCTGTCTAGTCCGTCATTCTTGTTGTCGATGTGATCAAGTAGCACATCCAAAGCTGCGTTCTCTCTGGTTCCCACGGGAATCTTGAAGAAATCAGCGTCGAACGTGGGCAATTCACCCGGGCCGAAGTAGCCGGTGGTGTACTTCCCGGTGCTCTCGTCGTGCAGAGTGAAACCTTCCAGGTCATGGGTGCCTTTACCAAGCACTTGGCCGGTCTCGATGTAATATTCCATGACTGCCTTGGCCCCGTACTTGTTTATGGGGCAGACCTTCATGCAGATAGCGCAGCCTTCGTACCGGGACATGACCGGTCGGCAGCGTTTGTAGATCAGTTTGTTCTTCTCAACTCCGCGCCACCAGATCTTCTCGCGCATCAGGGCGCGACCGGGGCAGCGGTTGACACACACCTGGCAGACCTGACAGAAGGCGTGGAAACCGTAGTCTTCCGGCTTATCAAAGGTAACCGGGGCGTCGGTGGTGATGATTTGCAGTCGGCAGCGTGCTCCGGCGTGGGGAGTCAGTAGCTGTCCGTTGGCACCAAGTTGGCCCAATCCAGCGGCAACGAACATGGGGATGGTTGCAGCGCTGTGGTTGCTGGGGCCGTGCAACTGGGCGTGATAGCCCAAGGATAGGATGTAATCAACCATCCTCAGTCCCATGGGCGCTTGAATCTCATAGGTACCGTAGTGACCATGCTCCGCAGCCATGCTTGGTGCGGTCTGGGTCTCGGCGAAATCTTGCTCCAATGCTATGCAGATGGCATTGGGGTATTTAACGTGGTTTTTCCGGTCTTGGTAAACAAACCGCAGGTCGTGGTTGGTAAAACCAATGTCCAAGAATCCCATCTCAACAGATTTATCACGAATCAGTTGGGTTATATCCTCTCCGGAAGCGGTGCCGGTAGGTTGAAGTTCACCAGTACGGTTCATCAAAGGGTAGAACTCTTCCATCGTGGCTTGATGCTCGTGATGGTAGGCCTGCATGGCGGGTGTTCCCACGCTAGGAGCCCATTCAGTGTCTGCACCATGCTCAACCTGCTGGCGAAGCAAAGGATACTCTCTACTGTAGAAATCAATGTCTTTGCTGACCATTGGAATGCCAGGAACAGTTTCCAGTTCCTCAGGAATTGGTATTTCTACGGAATCCATACCGGCTTTTCTACCGGGACGAACAACGACGTGACCTACTTTCAACATTGGTTTAACTCCTTTTCAACCTGTGGGGGTACTTAACGTGGATTTTGCCCGACACGGTACCTGATGTCAACAAGCCTAGGCACGAGTAAGGTCAGTATCGGTGATAAACCGGGGCAGAAAAGATCAAAAAGACCTGTCTTATCCAGATAACCGCTTTTTGGAAAGATCTATGCTCGGGGTTTCAGACGGGTTGATTCCGTTGAGCAGTCCCATGTAATAGGTCACATGGTCACCCAGAACAATCATGGCCAGAGACTGGGCCAATCCGCCGCCTGGGACTCCGGTAAACATCCTGTTCTTAATTCCAAAACTGTCCAGGGTCTCTATTAAAACATCGTATCTTTTTCCCAGTTCAGGGGTGGTTTGATAAGGCCTTAATAGTAGTGCAGTAGTGCGCTGCTTGATCTCAGGGCTGGCGGGGAAGCTCTCAACCGAGTTGTGAAACAATTCCGGAAGCACTTCAGCAAAAGCCCAGGATTTGCCATTTTCATTGATCTGAGACTTCCATCTAAGGGCCATACCCGAAAGGCTACCGCCCCCATAAACCACCGTCAGCCCCCCATGGAGTTCCTTGGCCAACTGCTTGGCGGGGTTGGTTTCAGCCGGCACCCCAATTCCAAACTGAGAGACCATCAAGTCGGCGGCGGCAACCGCTACCGCAACATCAGCGTCTGTGAGGCTGATTGCTCCAATACTGTTCAACAATGAAGCCAGCAACATCAAGTTGCACCCTACGGCGCTTCTTGGTTCACCCGGGGCATCCACAGTCAAAACCGGAATCCCGGCGCTGCCGGCCAGGCGGCCCAATGTTCCCCCGCCAACTATAGCCGCCATGGAGACGCCAACTGATTGGGCGTGATTGAACATGGCGATGGTCTCTTCTGTTTCACCAGAGAAACTGCAGGCAATGACCAATTGTCTGGAATTAGCGGTAATGCCGGGGACGCTGAAATCACGGACCACCCTGATAGGTTTGCCCGACAATGGGTCAGCCAAATCAGCGGCCAGGTTTCCCGAAATGGCCGAACCACCCATACCAGCAACAATCACCTCAGTACACTGGCGCCAATCGTCTGGGGTGTCAGTCTTTTTAGCCTGATGCCAGGCTTGATTGCACTGGGTAGGCAAACCCCGGAGGCGCAGGTTCAGACCAGAGGGGTCTAACCTCTCGTAAACTGAAGCGTCATCTAGATTAATCATCGCGTTATTCTTCGCGTCACGGTCCAAT
>CAVODA010000115.1:0-5191 GCA_963694265.1 Dehalococcoidia bacterium | reverse complement strand
TCTATGGAGATAACACTAAGGCCAACTCCGGTGATCTGGTGCGTCGGCGAAAGCAGTTCCCCGTTTACCACCACCGCGGGAGTGAACCCTGTACCAAATAGCGTGACTACTTGGTTGGGAATCGCCAACTTAGGAGTAACGTTTAGAACTGGAATCAGATTGGCAGACACTGGTGGAGGAGTCGAATTGGCCCCAAACGCCGCAATAAAGACCGCCACTACCAATAGGAAGATAACCCTTGGCTTTGAGACTACCGCTGCCCCTCCCGACACCTGCTTCGGTCATTTTAACAGCCGGAGCAGGTGGTTCTGAAGCGCATGTTTGGCGGCTAGGCATCAAATGCGCGAGTGTGATGCGCGGGTGAGATGTGGTGTGATGAAGAAATCGCCCTTAGTGCATCACCAAACCACCATCAACGTTGAACGCCTGGCCAGTAATGTTGCGTCCGCCTGGGCCAGCCAAAAACGCGGCCATTGCCGCTATGTCTTCCGGCTCGTTGGGCCTTCCGATGGGGATTTTTGCGTCACGAGCTTGTTCCAACTCAGCCATGGTCTGCCCGGAGCGCTCGGCGCGCCCGGCCATGGTGTCGGACGCCATCGTGGTTAACGTTGAACCGGGACAGATGGCGTTCACGTTGATGTCATACTGGCCAAGCTGCAGCGCCGCTATGTGGGTCATGGATATCACTGCGCCCTTGCTGGCGGCGTAGGCGACGTTTGACGTTCCGGCATAGCCTTTACCGGCGATGCTGGCAATGTTGATGATCCGGCCTCCCTGCCCCTGGTCAATGAGCACTCTGGCCGCCCGTTGCATGCAGAAAAACACACCCTTGGCGTTCACCCGGTGGATCAGATCCCAGTCCTCTTCCTGAACGTCCATGATGTCCAGGTACTTGGTAATTCCGGCGTTGTTCACGACAACATCCAGTTGGCCAAAGGCGTCCTTGGCCTGTCGGAACATACGGTCAATGTCCTGCACGTTCCCCATGTCAGCGGGCAGCACAATGCTCTCTCGTCCCATTTGTTTTACGGCCACCGCCGTATCCTCCGCAGTGGAGGCGTCAATATCTGACACCGCAATGTTGGCGCCTTCTTCGGCCAGTTGGAGCGAGATAGCACGGCCCATGCCCCGGCCTGCGCCGGTGACGAGGGCGAATTTACCTTCTAGTTGCATAGTTTTCCTCTGGTTTCCTGAAGCAAAGTGAATGATTGGTGCGAGTGTAGCCGCGCCCAATAAAAGCTGTCAACGCAGGTTTTCAATGGCTTTCAATTAAAGGCTGTTGAAAGGTGCTATCAATGGACTAGGATTCGTTGACAGCCCATCCGGCCAAGATTACACTCGCGGCAGTTTGGAACCAGGCTCCAATACGAGTGGGAGGCGAGACATGGCAGAACAAAGAGTAGACACGATTGTACGGGGTGGCAAGGTTGTTACCTCGTCGCAGGTATTTGAAGCTGCCGTGGCGATTAAGGGCGAGAAAATTGCGGCCGTTGGACCGGAGCATCTGATGCCAACGGCCGACCGTTACATCGACGCCGATGGCAAGTTTGTCCTACCCGGTCTGATTGACTCCCACGTGCACCTTGATGGGCACGACGACTATGCACTTGGCGCGCTGGCCGCAGCCCACGCCGGGCTGACAACCCTCGTTCCCTTTGGCAATTACGCGCTGGAAGGCGACGAAACATTGGAGCAGGCCGTCCGCCGGACTCAAGAAGAAGTCACGGCATCGGCGGTGGTTGATTTTGGATTCCACTTTATCCTGCAGAACCGGCCTAGCATCCTGAAAACCTTGCCCCAGGCAATGGAACTGGGCGTGAAATCGTTCAAGATGTTCATGACCTACAAGAAACGGCCCGGCCGGATGTGCGATGACGACTACATCTGCGAGGCCATGGATATGGTGGCCAAGGGCGGCGGTGTGCTTCAACTCCACTGCGAGAGCGGTAACATCATCGAGTATCTGGAAAACAAGCTGATAGCAGACGGACATACCCACCCGGAGGACTTCCCAACTGCCTGCCCTGATTGGGCCGAGGAAGAAGCGATCAACCGGGCCATCAAGATGGGTGCCGCCACTGGCTGCCCCACTTACGTGGTGCACCTGAGCACGCAACTGGGTCTGGAGCGGATCAAGCAGGCCCAGGCTCAAGGCCAGAAAATTTGGACTGAGACCTGCCCCCAGTATCTGCTTTTGTCAGATGCTGAGATGGCCAAGTTCGGGCCGATGGCCAAGATCGGACCACCACTGCGACCCGAAGACGGCCCCGACCAAGACGCCCTGTGGGACGGACTAAGACAGGGTCAAATCTCGCTGGTGGGTAGTGACCACTCACCCCATCCCGAGGAACTGAAGAAGCCGGGCTGGGACAATATATTTGTCACTCCGGACGGCGCTTCTGTGCCATTTGGTTCCCCCGGAATCGAGACCGTGGCCCCGCTGATGTATAGCGAGGGTGTAGTCAAGCGCGGCTTCCCCATTTGGTGGCTGGCCAGAGTTATGTCGGAGAACCCGGCGCGCATCTTTGGCCTCTATCCCAGAAAGGGAATCATTCAGGCCGGTTCCGACGCCGACCTGCTGATTCTGGACCCCGGCGTTGACCGCGTTGTCTCGGCTGCGGACCACCTCAGCACGGCTGGATACAGCCTGTTTGAAGGCTGGAAGGTGAGCGGCCGGCCGTGGATGACCCTGCTCCGGGGACAAGTGCTGCTAAACGACGGAAAACTAGAGCAGAAACCCGGCTACGGCAAATTCCTAACCAGCGAAAGCCCCATCACGCCCCTAGGCGGCCCCGTAGATTAGCCATAACGGCGGTTGGGTCTGGGAATCGTGGTACGTACTACATCCGCAGGTCAGAGAATTGCATTGCGCGCCACCAAACCTGTAGGGGTGGGTTTCTAACCCACCCTGTCTGTGCGCAAACATCGTTGGAGAACCAGAGGATTCGCGGCGTGGCGTGGCGTGTTTTCCTGGGTGCAACGTGTTGAAGGCAACCAGCACGGGTTAAAACCCGCCCCTACGTGTGCTAGGTAGAGATGCGTAGTAGGCACCAAACCACGGTATCCAATGTGGCCAATACGACAATGACTGACAATAAAAAGGGACGCAGCGTTTTCGCTGCGTCCCTTTTTTGTTTCTTTGACGTGGCTGTTAGGCTACCGGCGCTCCTTGGAACTCGGGCATCACTTCTTTGGCGAATAGCTCGATGGAACGTAGTACCTTCTCGTGGGCCAGTCCGGGGAACCCGAAGTTGCCAAACACGTGGTTGATACCGGCGGCTTGGGTTGTCTTCAGGCGTTCGATGACCACCTCTGGCGTTCCCACCAGCGGTGGCAGGCCAGCGTGGCCCGGATCGTCACGGCGTTCTCGGTCAGCCTGGCGGTTGGCCCAGTGCTCGTAGCCGGGAGGAATGTTACCGTTCTTGTCCATCGGCGCACCGACGGCCCCGTTGTTGCCCTCGGAACGCAGGATGCGAGAGGAGAAATCCTGCAGTTCTGCAGCGTCTCGCTCTGCCTCTTCCTGGGTGGGTGCAACATAGATGCCCTTGGACATGGGCGGGTCCAGATGCTTGTGGGGGTTGCCGTACTCTTCCATCTTTTCGCGCCAGGCTTTGATTACCTGGGGAGCCTGACCCAGGATGTCGGTGGGTCCACCGGCAATTACCTGGATGTTGTTCTTGGCCGCAAAGTCGATGCTGGCCGGGGAAGTGCTCACCGCCTGGAACAGCGGTGGGATGGGCGACTGCAAAGGCTTGGGTAGAACCCAGAGGTTCTCAACGTCAGTGAACTTGCCTTTGTAGGTTAGGGTCTCTTCAGTCCAGGCCTTCTTCATGACATCGACGGCCTCGTAGAACCGTTCGCGGCTGGTGTTGATGTCAATGCCTAGGCCGTCAAACTCCTGGCGTTGGTAGCCGGAGCCGATACCCAGGTTGAGGCGTCCACCGCTGATGACATCAAGCATGGCAGCTTCTTCAGCAATCAGGATGGGGTTGTGCAGCGGCAGCACGATTACGGCAGTGCCGATGCGGATGTTCGTGGTTCGGCCGGCTACCATGCCGGCGAATGACCAGATGCCAGACAACAGTCCGTGGCGGGAGAAACGGTGTTCTCCAAGCCAGACTTCGTCGATGCCAAGGCGGTCGGCCAGTTCAATCTGTTCCATGCTCTCGTCAAGAGACTGTTTTTGTCCCTTGCTCTCGTGCCATGGAACGATGGTGAAGATTCCAAACTTCATCGGTGGATCTCCTTCTCATAGGTGAGGTCGTATTGGGTTAGACCGAACGAATCTTCCACAGCAACATTAAGGGAAGCGCTCAGGTCGTTGGAGCAAGGATACACCGGCACAGGCACGGGGACAAGAAACCGGCTCGGGAGTAGATAGCTAGCTATCTGTTACTTCGGCGTCTCCGCGTACAGGGACATTGGCGTCGGAAGTCCAGCCCAGCAGTCCAACGGTGAAGTGGAAGACGGCGTAGGTTTCCAGCCCAAAGGGTAGATAGCCGGCGTAGCCAAGCAGCGGCATCTCAAAAATTCGGGCAAAATCCAAATAACCAATGCTGTATTCCCAGGCAACCGAAGCGTCTCGGTTCCACATCTCCCAGAAGAACCCGCACACCAATGCACCCAGGGCAAAGGCGATGACGATCCGGTAGTCGCCTCGGCCTACTTGAGAGATGATGCTGGGCCTGCCAGACAGATGATTGAGGGGGTCAAAGATGAAGAAAAAGCTCAACCAGGTTAGCGGAAACAGATAGGTTGGCCAGATAAGCATGGCCACCAGGGATACCACCCCGAAGATTATCGTGAAGATTGCCTGTTTCTTGCTCAAGATTAAAGCCCGGAGCTTTGAGAACTTCTTGACGAAACCCAATGAGCCGATGAGTTCTGAAACTTCAAATACTGCTGGAATGACCGTAGAGTACGAAAAGGTCGCCTCAACGTAACTAATCAGGCCGCGATTCGACTCAGTGGCGACGTAGACCCAGTTCTGCGTAATGCCGTTGATGCCCTCAAACACCCACCAATAAGGCAGGGCGAACATCAGCAGCATGACCTTTGGGCTGCGGACCATGAGTGAGGTTCCAGTTCTACGAAGAACCACACCGTCCACCAAAAAGATGAAGCCAATCCACAAGGGGAAGAAGAGATTCTGGCTGGTCTGTTGTGAAAGAGGCCAGGCTATTCCAATCAG
>CAVODA010000114.1:0-5235 GCA_963694265.1 Dehalococcoidia bacterium | reverse complement strand
CAGAGAAGTTGGGTCATTTGGGTCGTGGCCGGCCAATACTTGCAGCATGATCCCGGCGTCGGCCGCACTACGGGTCATCGGGCCAATATGGTCCATGGACTCGGCCAAGGCCAGAACTCCGTAGCGGCTGACCCGGCCCCAAGTTGGTTTGATGCCCACCGTGCCACAGGCTGCCGCCGGAAACCGGATTGACCCACCAGTGTCACTGCCCAACGATCCGTAGCACAGCCCCGCTGCAGTGGCCACTCCAGATCCGCTGGAAGACGCCCCCGACCAACGGCCGGTGTTCCAAGGGTTCAGCGGAATCTGAAACTCCGGGTTGTACCCGGCCATGGCGCCTTCAGTGAGGTTAAGTTTGCCCAGTATCACAGCTCCGGCGGCTTCCAGTTTTTTGACCACTGTGGCGTCGAAGCTGGGAATGTGGTCA
Source organism: Dehalococcoidia bacterium (assembly GCA_963694265.1). Classification (GTDB taxonomy): domain Bacteria; phylum Chloroflexota; class Dehalococcoidia; order Lucifugimonadales; family UBA3495; genus UBA9611. The sequence continues at coordinate 4,808 of CAVODA010000114.1, read as the reverse complement.
CGCAGGACTTTGGCTCCGCCCATGGTTGGCACGCCGATGGTGAAACAAAGGTCTTTGACCGCGATGGGCACGCCGTGCAGCGGGCCAAGATACCCGCCCGAGTTGATGGCCGATTCGGCGGCGCGGGCCGACGCCATAGCCTGGTCTACCATGACGGTAGCGTAGCTTAGTAGCTGGCCATCGAGCGCTTTGATTCGATACAACAGGGTCTCAGTGAGTTCAACCGGAGAAAGTTGCTTTGACTGAATCAGGCTGGCAACCTGGGATATGGTCATGAAATGTAACGGAGTAGCTTGCATGGCGAGGCTCCTGATCGATGGACGGGTTGAGGTTGGTTTACTCTACAGTACCTGGCAACCCGCCGAGAATACCTAATACCAAGGTCTAGGGCAGACTGAAATTCGATGTTCTCGTTTTTTATGGCGAGAAAACAGACAATGCTATAGCATGGGCTTGGCAATCAAAGGCCGGGTTAGGCGCATCCAAGATTAGTGTAAATTCAGGTTGATTCCCCACTTCAGTAAAACTCTACCTAAGGTGTAATAATATGTCTGAATCCATTCAGTTGAAGACCACCATCGGCGACTTGCTGGACTCACAGACGGAGCGCTACGGCGAGGGTGAGGCGTTGGTCAACGTGGAAGCCGGCACCAGGTTCACTTACCGGGAATTCAAGGCCGAATGCGACCGTGTGGCTCGAGGGTTGATGGCCCTGGGAATAGAGAAAGGCCAACACGTCGGCATATGGGCCACCAACTACTCAGAATGGGTGGTCGCCCAATTCGCCACCGCCAAGATTGGCGCAGTCCTGGTCACGGTTAACCCCTCCTACCGCACCCACGAACTTGAGTACGTCCTGAAGCAGTCTGAGGCCGATGCTCTGATACTCATTGGCCAGTTCCGCACCTCAGACTATGTTGGCATGACCAATGAGGTTATGCCGGAACTCAAGGACTCCGCGCCAGGCGAACTCCGGTCATCAACCCTGCCCTATATGCGTAACGTGATTTTCATCTCGCCGCCGTCAGCCCCAGAGACCAAGACTCCAGACGGTATGTGGTCGTGGAAAGACGTGCGCGAGAAATGTTCGGAAATCAGCAAGGCTGACCTGGCTAATCGGCAGGCGTCTTGTGATCCCAACGACACAATCAACATCCAGTACACCTCTGGCACCACCGGCAACCCCAAGGGCGCGATGCTCACCCACTACAACCTGGTGGCCAACGGCTACTACACGGGTGAAGGGATGAAATTTACAGGGGAGGATCGTCTGTGCATCCCGGTGCCCTTCTATCACTGCTTTGGCTGCGTTCTGGGAAACCTGGCCTGCGTTACTCACGGCTCCACCATGGTTATCCCATCGGAGTATTTTGAACCGCTGAAGGTGCTGGAGGCCGTGCAACAGGAGAAGTGCACCGCCCTCCACGGCGTGCCCACCATGTTCATCGCTCAGCTTGGTCAGGACCGGTTCTCCGACTTTGACCTAAGCTCTCTGCGCACCGGTATGATGGCCGGCTCGCCGTGTCCCATTGAGGTCATGCGCCAGGTAGTGGACCAGATGGGTGCCAGGGAGATCACCATCGGCTATGGCCAGACTGAGGCCTCGCCCGTCATTACTCTGACTCGTACCGAGGACACTCTGGAGCGGCGCGTCAGCACCGTTGGCACTGCCCTGCCCAATGTGGAAGTTAAGCTGGTTGACCCGGAGACGGGAGTCGACACGCCGACCGGCGAGCAGGGGGAGTTACTCACCCGCAGCTTCATGGTGATGAAGGGTTACTACAATCTGCCAGATGCCACCGCCTCTGCCATCGACAAGGACGGTTGGCTCCACACTGGCGACCTGGCCACGGTGGACGCTGACGGCTATTACCGGATCACCGGTCGATTGAAAGACATGATTATCCGGGGCGGAGAGAACGTCTATCCTCGGGAGATTGAAGAATTCCTTTACACCCATCCTAAAGTTGCCGATGTTCAGGTGATTGGCGTTCCCGACGAACGGTTTGTGGAAGAAGTGATGGCCTGGGTCATGCTGAAGCCGGGGGAGACCGCCGACGAAGAGGAAATACGGGAGTTTTGCAAAGGCAAGATAGCCCACTACAAGATACCCCGCTACGTGAAGATGGCCTCAGAGTTCCCTATGACGGTGACAGGCAAAATCCAAAAATACCGCATGCGCGAGATGGCAATAGAAGAACTAAGTTTACATAAAGCGGCAAGTATTGAGACCGCGTAGGCAGCCCATGCAAAAGTACTCCGCCCCAGTCTGCCACTCTGAGCGTAGCGATGGGTCTCGTTGCCCAGCATCAGAGTTCTTTACCAGTGACAACGAGATTCTTCGGCTGCGGCCTCAGAATCACAATGAATGCGAATGTGCTCTGTGTGATAAAGAACAGACAATGCGGACATAAAAAGGCCCCGACTAAAGTCCGGGCCTTTTTATTGGAGATCGATTGTGCCTGAGTTGGGGTTAGCCGGCGGCTAGAGCACGGACTTCCCTGGCTTTGGCGGGGAGGTCGTAGGTGGTCCAGGTCGCGCCGTCGTCCAGAGACCCGAACACCTGGCCGTCACGGGAGTTGCAGAAGACGTGGTCCGGCGCTCTTGGGTCCACGGCCACGGTCATCATCGTCGAGTTGGCGGTGATACCCCGGTCCACCTGTTCAAAGGTCTTGAACAGGTCTCGGCTACGGTAGAGCGCTCCCTGTTTACTCCGCGATGCTGCCCCAATCGAAAGGTAGAGCATCTTGGGGTCGTGGGGCGCGGCCTTCAGGTCCCGAGTGTAGGTGATCTCTGAGAAACTACCAAAATCAGCAGGGATCCATTCGCTGCCACGGTCTGGGCCGATGAACGGTCCCTGGCGAGTGGTGATGAACACGGTATGGGGCAAGGCTGCGGAGCATTGGGCACCGTGTAGGTCCAGAGTGTCTTCGCTGGGGGCCAAACTGCCGGATATCTCGTCCCAGGTGTCGCCGCCGTCGGAACTACGAATCACACCGGCCACTTCCAGTGCGGCGTACATCTCGTCGGGGAAATTCGGGTCGGCGCACAGGGCGATAACCCGCGTGGGAAAGACCATGCTGATTTCAGCAGACCCCATTGCCTTGGTAATCATCTCCCAGGAATCGCCGCTGTTGGTGCTTCGGTATATCTCGCCAGGCGCGCTGCCCAGGTACATTACGCTGGGGTCGCCGGGGCGAAACATGAAGGTCCACGGAGGGGCGCCGGTCTTTGGGTAGTCCAGTCTCTCCCAGCTATTGCCCCGGTTGTTGCTACGGAATGGGCCGTCCTGGGTTCCGGCGTAAATCACTTCTGGGTCGTTTGGATGAATGATTATCCCGTTAACCATTGGGTCTACTGGCAGACCTTTGGTGAGTTCTTCCCATTGGGTGGAACCTGGTGCGAGCCGGTAGATACCACTCTTCTCTGCGCCGGCGTACACGTAGGTGTTATTGCTTCCAGTTGTCATGTCAGTTTTCCGTACTAAGTGGGTTCGTTAGTTAGTCGGTTCAAATGCCGCTGCCCAAATGCGTCTTAACCGTGCTTGGATTAAGACGAAGACTTGGCAGCTGATATCTCTTCTAGGTCGAACGTGAAGTCTTCTATGACCGGGTTGGCCAATAGCTTTTGGCACATCTCAGTCACCGCAACTTCAGCCTTGGCCCGGTCAGTCTCGTCGATATTGACCAGCAGGTATTTACCTACCCTCACATCAGCCGCGCTATCAAAGCCCAGGCGATGCAGGCTGGATAGCACGGTGACGCCCTGGGGGTCGTTCACCGTTGGCTTGAGGGTGATGTGTATTCTTGCTTGATACATCGGCTAACGAGGCTCCTGTGACGACCTGGACTGAGGATGGCTTAACACGGAACACGCTCCGGGCCCATGACTCCGGAATAGGTCTCAAAGAATGTATCGATTCGTTCTGCGTCAACACCCAAGAAGGAGTCGATAACGCCCCAAGTACTTAGGACGACCTGGCCCGGTTCTATCCCTTCGTACGGCCGTGCGACGCCCCAGACACGGTTCAGGCCGACATCGCTCAACGCATCACGCAAATCCGAAACGTCGGACTCCACAGGCAGGTTGTAACTAATAACGATGTTGCCATGCTCCATGTTGTGGACCGCACGTTCATCTGGAATCGGATCGTCATAGAAGCCGCAGGGAGCGGGCACCGGCCAGTGGTTACCTGAGGCCGGCGGGGAGGTGGAATAAACGACCGTTTCTCCTTCGTTTACGTGGGTGGAATCTTCAATGTCCACTTCGATTCCAATCCCAGAGACGTATCCAGCGGCGTCTCCGGTTTGTGAATTGCCGCCACCGCCGCTGAAGCTGGCGAAGGCGAAGCTGGCGATAACCAATACCGCGATCAACACGGACGCGGCGATATATAGCTTATTTGTTTTCTTACGCTTGTTGGATGAAATGTTAGTGCCGGAGCGAGCGGCCCTGGTGGCTGCCCTACCGCGGCGACGTCTTGATACAGGCAATGTGAACTCCTCCGAAATATGCCAGGGACCAACCTGGTCCCTGATGATTTTAACTGATACCGGGCTAAGCCGGGGTAATGTTTTAGAGCTTGGTCCCGGTCAGTTTGTAATACGCTTCTCGGTAGCGCTCGGACGTCTTTGCTACCACATCTGCGGGCAATTCAGGGGCGGGAGGCTCATGGTCCCACCCCTGTTCGTCCAACCAGTCTCGCACGAATTGTTTGTCATAGTTGGGCTGAGACTTCCCGGGTGCATATCCGGTGATGTCCCAGAACCGGCTGGAATCCGGGGTCAATAACTCGTCAATCAAAGTTA
>CAVODA010000113.1:0-5270 GCA_963694265.1 Dehalococcoidia bacterium | reverse complement strand
CCATCTACTTAAAATCCAGGCTAAGAACCGGTCTGCCAGGAAACAACTCGCGGCTCCAGGTTCACCGAGCCCTTGATCGAGAATCCCCCATCTTTTTCTTCTAGGACATCAGGCAGCAACGCCTCCAAGCGCTCCATCTCCGCCGAATTGGGCGTTACGTAAAGGCGACGGGCCAGTTGATCCTTGGCTGCCTCCAGGCTCTCAAAACCCCGATTACGCTCCGTATGGACCACATGGATGTCAGGCTCAACCCCCAACTGCGTCAGTACCTCTAAAAACTCGGGCAGGCTGGGCAACGGCGAACGTGGAACGCCGTGTATCGGCTCCCACAGCGGGTATATCTGTGACTGTGGCGGCGCTTGGTAGACGATGACCAGTACCTGCTTGGCATGCTGCTCAAGTTTTCTGACAAACGCCTCAATGTCTTGAATCACGTATAAGACGTGGCAGCAGATGGCCAGGTCCGCCTGGGGAGCTTGGGCGTCCAGCCATCCCGACTCGATGACTTCAACGTTTGGCACATTGAATTCTGACGCAACTTCACGCAACACCCGGCACATGCTGGGTGACGGATCCACAGCAAACACTTTTTTGGCCTCCAGCGCCAACGGCAGCGCCAGTCGTCCGCCACCGGCCCCAACGTCCAGCACCACCTGCTCTGGCGTGACCAACTGCCGCAGATAATTTACCAGCGGGTCGTCAATACGCCGTGGGTCAGCCCTGAACTGCTGGGCAAAATTACTCCACGAGTCAGCCGGTGGGTCTTCTTTCCGCATGCTGTCAGACTGAGCATGCTCCACGCGTACCATCTCGTTCCAATGTTCGGTTGCGCTCATGATTCCCCTTTGCCAATGTTCAGTTGCGCTTATAAGTCGCCTTTGAATGAACAATTCTGCTTTAGCTGTCGTATAAATTTTAAATCAGAAACACAGTACGGGTAAAATACGATCTATGACCTGCCGGAGCCATCACGTTTGCTTAGTCACAGCTATCATAATTGCCACATTTTTTATTGTGACTTGTGGCGGTGCTGGTTCTCCTACGCCGCCGGGACTAACTAGTACCACCTTTGTTCCAACCGCAACTACACAGCCCAACCCCACGGCGAACCCGCTAACAATTGCCACACCCGCCCTAGAATCCACGCCTCCGGCCAAGCTGCCAGAGCTGGCTTTACCCATGGTGTTCACACAATTCAGGTTAGGCCGACTCACGAATCTGGTGCAGTCTGGTGAGCGCATTTTTGTGACCGAGCAGACTGGCCGAATTGTGTCATTCCCAAGAAACCCTGACGCATCCGCACCAACCTCATTCTTGGACATCCGAGACCGGGTGAGCGATTCCGGAAACGAGGAAGGACTGCTGGGGTTTGTCTTTGATCCAGAATTTGACTCCAACGGCCATTTTTTCGTCTACTACTCAGCCGCCAGCCCGAGACGTTCAGTCATTTCGCGGTTCACGGCAACTGATTCGTCGGGCCAAAGCGTGGCTGACCCGGATAGTGAATTGGTCGTTCTGCAAGTGCCGCAACCATTCTCGAACCACAACGGCGGACAACTGGCCTTTGGACCGGACGGCATGCTGTACATTTCCCTGGGTGACGGCGGCTCAGGCGGCGACCCCAACGGCAACGGTCAGAACAAGTCCACTCTGCTGGGTTCCATCCTGCGTATTGACGTTTCCAGCCCATCGGCCGAGAAAGCGTACGCAGTACCTGCCGACAACCCATTTGTTGGCTCCAGCAGCGCCAAAGGAGAGGTCTGGGCCTACGGACTGAGGAATCCCTTGGCGTTTCTCCTTTGACCAGAAGAACGGCAACCTGTGGGCCGGAGACGTGGGCCAAAATAGCTTTGAAGAGATCAACCTTATCGAAAGGGGCGGAAATTACGGCTGGAACACCCTAGAGGGCAAGCACTGTTACTCTCCCAAGGCCAACTGTGATCCTTCCGGCACAACCCTGCCGGTGGTTGAATACGGCGCGAGTAATGGCTGCTCGGTAATCGGTGGCTACGTATACCGAGGCTTGGCAATTCCTGAACTAGCCGGAAACTATATTTACGGCGATTATTGCTCTGGGTTGGTGCGTGGTTTCCGGTACGAAACCGGCGAAGCCGTTGGGGACTTATTGCTGGTGAATTCAGGCGTGAATATCACATCATTTGCCGAGGACGGCAGCGGCGAGATTTATGCGCTTTCCCAGGACGGGCGCATCTACTTGCTGACCTCCATGGCCCCCTAGTTGTAATATAAGTCGGTATTTCCCGGCCCTAGCAGTAATTCTGTAGTTAATCGCGGTTCCGGAAATTGACTCCGGAGACCAAATTTCAGGAGCAAGCATGACCTATTTCCCATTAACCAAGCATCAACTTGACTGGCAGGAGCGTGCCAGAGACATCGCCGCACGCGAGTTGGCCCACCGGGCCGACGAAACTGACCGTCTGGGGCGATTTCCCACCGAATCGCTGGACGCCCTACGCAAAGAAGGACTCTGGGGCCTGCGGGTTCCCAAGGAGTACGGCGGCATGGGTGAGGACATGGTCACCACCTGCGTTATCGTTGAAGAACTCTCCAAGAAGTGCCCATCCACCGCCATGTGCTACAAGATGCACCTAGAGGGCGCCGAAATTATCTCCATGATTCCCACGCCTTATCAGGTAGAACATTATGTTGAGCCACTGGCCAAAGGTGAGATATTCACGGCGGCGGCGGGCGGGGAATCGGCCGGTGCTGGCGACGACTGGACGCCCGTCAACACCGTCTCCGCAGTAACCAAGGTCCCCGGCGGCTACCAACTGGACGGCGTCCGCAAGGCTTACGTGACTTCAGCCGGACACTGCACGCACTACGAGTTCCGGACCCGCGTCGGCGAGGACACACCCCAAACGAACGGAACCAAGTTGTTTTTCAAAGAGGACCAGGTTGAATGGGAGATACTCGCTCCTTGGGACGGTCTGGGCATGCGCGGCAACAGCAGTTCGCCAGTCAAGTTCACCGGTTTCGTGCCTGATGAAGGACTTCTCGGGTCGGAACACACCATCTACCCTGACACGGACAAGTTCCTGCGGCCCATGCTAGGGCTAACTTACGCTGCTGCCTACCTGGGAATCGCTTCCGGTGCTTATGAGATCGCGCTGGAGGAGATGCCACGCGAGTACCGCAGCGGCGCTCGTCGAATCGACAACATAATTTACCAGCGCCGCATGGCTGAGATGTCCACTCAGATCGAAGCTGCCCGGACGCTCATGTTCTCAACCGCCCTCTGGTTTGACCAAAACCGAGGCAACAATGACCTGCCGTACCTGCAGGCCAAGGTTAACTGCTCAGAGGCAGCGACGAGAGTCACTCAGGACCTGATGACCTGCTTCACCGGCACGGCGTTTGCCCGTCGTTTGCCCTTGGAGCGTTATTTCCGGGATGCCCGCGCTGGGCTGGTCATGGGCATGGCCAACGACGTGGCCTACCAGAACATGATCCCTCACCTATTTCCAGGGAAATAATCGTCTTCAACTGAATCCATTCATCAAAACAGGATGTAAATATGCCAGATAAGTTAGTCGGAGCAGCCGTCAGGGGTAGCACTATTGCTGAAATACAAGCGAACATCGCCCGCGCTGAAGAACTGGGCGTTCATGCCGCGTGGATGACCGCCGGAGGGGCCAGTTTGGATAGCTTAACCGCCTTTGCAGCGTCGGCGGCTGCTGTTGGTCCTTCAGGAAGAATCAAGCTAGGGACGTCGATTATACCCACCTACCCGCGCCACCCACTGGTGGTGGCGCAGCAAGCCCAGGTTGTAGCCCAGCTGGCTCCGGGTCGTCTCCGGCTAGGAGTTGGCCCCAGTCACCGGCCGACCATCGAGTCCATGGGCATCGATTTCAACAAGCCCCTGGCGCACCTGAGGGAATACATCCAAATCTTGAAAGGCATCCTGCAAACGGGGTCGGTGGACTTCAAGGGCGAGCATTACTCCGCCACCGCCACCATCGCGGGGCCGTTAGACGTCCCGGTCATGGGCTCGGCCCTCAGAACTGGTTCATTTGAACTCTGCGGGGCCGTGGCCGACGGCGCAATCAGTTGGATTTGCCCCGGTGTCTATCTGCGTGATGTGGCATTACCGGCCATGGAAAAGGGCGCTAAAGAAGCGGGCAGGCCGGTGCCACCACTCATCGCCCACGCTCCGGTCTGTGTCCATGACAAACCGGACGAGGTGCGCGCTGCCGTGCGTGAACAGTTCGGCCACCCAGGCTTGCCGTTCTACCGGAACATGCTGATCGCGTCCGGCTACCCTGAGGCGTCAAGTGGAGAGTGGAGCGACGCTATGATTGACGGAGTGGTTATCCTAGGCGATGAAGAAACCTGTGCCCAGCGAATCCAAGAATTATTTGACCTGGGCGCAACTGAAGTCCTGGCCTCGCCCGTAATCGCCGGGCCAGACCGGGCGGCGTCACTAGACCGGACCATGAGACTACTCGGACAGGCTGCAGGCGCAGTCAGATAACCGCTCTGGTGGCAATTTCGGCACTAAAAGGGAGTACATGAGATACGACGTTGTCATTGTTGGTGGTGGATCTGCCGGTTGCACGCTGGCCACTCGCCTGAGCGAAGACCACAACCGCTCGGTTCTGCTGCTGGAAGCCGGGCCGGATTACACGACCCTGGAGCAAACGCCTGACGAGTTGAAGCTGGGGCACCGTCAAGATGCGTCCGACAGTGAATCGCGGTTCAACTGGGCCTACAAGGGCCAGGGTACTACCGACCAGACCGTGCCCATGCAGGTGGCGCGGGGCAAAGTCATTGGCGGCTCGGGTTCGGTCAACGGGCAGGTCTTCCTTCGGGGTGTGCCCGAGGACTACGACTACTGGGCCGCCGAGGGCAACGACCAGTGGAGTTTCATAAATCTGCTGCCCTTCTTCCGAAAATTAGAGACCGACCTAGACGTAAAAGACGATTTTCACGGCACCGACGGACCCATCCCCGTAAGGCGACTCGCCCGGGCAGATTTCATGCCGGTAAATGAAGCCTTTCACCAAGCAACTATGGAGGAAGGTTTTCCCGAAGACCCAGACATGAACAACCCAGACTCCACGGGAACCGGCCCGGTGCCGATGAATAACCCTGACGGCATCCGCACCAGCGCTGCCCTGGCCTACCTGAACCCCAACCGCCACCGCCTGAATTTGACCGTCAAAGCCAATGTCCTAGCGCATCGGATAGTCTTTGACGGCGACCAGGCAATCGGAGTGGAAGTAGAAAGCGGCGGCGAGACGTTCACC
>CAVODA010000112.1:0-5419 GCA_963694265.1 Dehalococcoidia bacterium | reverse complement strand
TTTGAGGGCCTTTGCTAAATTCCTCATGATTTTCACAGAGGTGCATTACCACTCGGAGGTCAGGTTTAATCGGTCAAACATCCAGAATCAACCGACAACATAGGCGATCACCGCCCAGCCAATACCCATTGCCGCAAGGGAGAGCAACAGGGCGACGATTGACTCACCCAGTGGACGCCCTTCAGGCCGGGTAGGGTCATAGCCGTTGGGTTCTTCGGACTGGAACCGGTCTGGGTAGTTTGGGTCTTGCATTGCGTTAACCTAATCATCTCGAGTGCTGTCGCAAGATATTCTTGGGTTTTGACGTGAAGGCAAAAATAGGGCTACTAGCTCATCACCCTCCGGAAGAACGCTAGGGCGTTGCCGCCGGTGATTTTGATTATATCGGCGTCGGAATAGCCACGGGTGAGCAACCCTCGGATGATGTTCTTGCCTTCAGCAGGGGAGTCGACGCCTCGGACGAAGCTCGAGGTGCGCACATCGATGCTGGAATCAGTGCCGATGGCCACGTGGTCGATGCCCAACAGATTGACCATGTAGTCGTAGTGGTCCAACAGCAGTTCGATGCTCAACTCAGACCCCCAACTACTGATTACCGATGGCTGCACGGTGACCCCGATGATGCCGCCCTTCTTCGCGCAGGCCAGCAACTCTTCGTCCCGCCTTAACCGCCCCGCTGCATACTCGCCGCCGCCCTGCTTCAGGCCCAGTGTGTATGACCCATCGTGGCTGAAGGCGACCGGGGCTTCGGAGAACTCAATGGCGTCCATTGCCGTCCGAAAGGATGCGTGAGAGAGGTCAACCACCATCCCGAGTTGGTTCATCCTCTGGATGACTTCGATTCCGAACAGACTTAGCCCTCCGTCGTTGCGCTCCAGGTGGCCATCTCCGATATAACTCTTGCGTCGGTAGGTCATCCCGGCCAGCCTGATGCCAGCGTTGTAGAGCACGTCCACATGCTGCAACTCATTGCCGATGGCCAAGTGCTCCACCGTGGGCAGGATCCCCACCTTGCCTTGCTGCTTGGCCGCCTCGATCTCATCAGCGCTGCTGACTTTGACAACCTCGTCGTGACGACCAACGTCGGACAGCATCAGGCCAATCTCGTCTAGAAGGTCTTCAAACCGAATGAAGGACATATCCTCGGCGTTCAGCATGCCCCGGTAGACGTTGGCCGTCCCGACTGCGGTGAACCCCCCGTGGCGTATCGCCTCGTAGCCCCACTCGTAGTCGCCGCCACGCAGGTATTCCATGTACCGGCTGGGGTCTTCTGGCTTCACCATTGGGTGCTGATGGAGGTCAATCATTGTCACATCTTCCACCAGACCCTGAAATCGCTTCTCCTGTCCGCCATCGAGAGCGACGGCATTCGCCCGGCCTTCGACAACCTGCTTCGCCAATGGAATCGAGTTCCCTGCCATCCTAGCTACTCCTCACCCGTGAAATTTATGCCTAAAAGCCAAAAATATTACTTTCAGATGCCATGATAACTTATGATCGGCCTCTGTAATGGTCTGGAAAACCACTGTGCGATGGACGCTCTCGCATTGACTAGGCCAGAGGCACATCCTATAGTGCTAAGCGTTCAAGAGGGCCAGTTCTTAGCCGGTTCTTCAATTTATTGTCTTTGGCAACCCAAATTACTTATTCAACCCAGTCCGCTGTTGAAGGGGCATAAATGTCGGAAGCTCAAACCAATCCAACCCAGGAAGAAAGCAGCCAAATACGGGATTCAGGGCCGTTCATATTGGGCGGACTTAGTGCCGGCCACGCGGTATTCCATTGGTTTGCTCAAAGTTTCTTTGTGATGCTGCCAGAGGTGGTGGCTACCTTTGGCCTTAGCGGGCTTCAAGTGGGTGCCATCTCCTCAACGCGCGAAGTTGTGTCGGGGCTGATTGCTCTGCCGGGCGGAGTGGTGACTGATATGGTCCGCCGGCACTGGGGCGCAGTGCTGGCCACGTGTATGGGGCTATTTGGCCTGGGTTGGCTAATCATGGGAATAGCGCCAGGTTATTTCGTGCTGCTGGTCGGCATGGCAGTGGTGGCCGTGGCAGCCTCCATGTGGCACCTACCGGCGTCGGCGGCCCTGTCTCGGCGGTTCGCTGACCGGAGGGGCACTGCTTTGTCCATCCACGGTGTGGGCGGCAACGTGGGAGATGTCCTTGGTCCGGCATTGACCGGAGTACTGCTCCTGGCGCTCAGCTGGCAAGGAATCCTCAGCATTTACGCCGCGATTCCTCTGCTGCTGACATTCTTGGTGTTTTGGGCATTTCGGGACATTGGCAAGATCGGTTCCCAGGTAAGACAAACCGCAGGATTTAAAGAACAGGTAGCCAACACCAGGCAGTCGTTCGCGGAACACCCCCGGCTGTGGGGAATAATGGCCGTGGCCGGTCTCCGTGGTATGGCCAACGTTGCGTTTCTTCCCTTCTTAGCCTTGTATCTGGGGCTAGATGGGGAGTTGGGACTGGGCAACGCAGCGTTAGGACTGCACATTGCATTGCTGGTGGGAGTCGGCGTGGTGGCTACGCCATCTATTGGGTATATCTCAGACCGCTTTGGGAGAAAGTTAGTCTTAATCCCGGGGATGTTGGGCCTCTGCATTCTAACGGCGTTGTTAGTCCCGTTTGGTGACGGAGTAGGGCTGGTAATTATCCTTGCCCTGATGGGCCTGTTCTTTTTTAGCGACCAACCAATTCTGACGGCAGCGGCCCTTGATGTGGTGGGTCAGAGAGTGGCCGCCAGCACCCTTGGCGTGTTCTCGTTCTCCAGGTTTGTGATGGCGGCTTCATCCCCGCTAATAGCAGGCAAGCTATTCGACTCGGTTGGGATCGAAGCGACTTTCTTTTACATTTCGGGTATTTACCTGGTGGCGTCGGTGGTTCTGGTTGCGATTCCCCTCGCAGCAAACAAAGCTGCTGCAACGGATAGCGATTAGCTAAGTCAAATAACCGTACTCCCACTTTAACCAAAGGCACCGAAGGCATCAAAAAAGCCCTCTGACTTTTCGTCAGAGGGCTTTTTATATTACTAATAAACCGGCTGATCCGTTGCTAGAGCGCGTCCACGATGGCGTTTAGGGTGGCGCTAGGGCGCATGGCCTTGGTTGATAGCTCATCGCTGGGATGATAGTACCCACCAATGTCCACCGGCTGCCCTTGGGCGTCGTTCAGTTCTTTAACAATCTTCTCTTCGTTGGCTGACATCTGCTCAGCTACCCCGGCAAACCGAGATTGGAGCTCGGCATCCTGAGTCTGCTTGGCCAGCGCTTCCGCCCAGTACATGGCCAGGTAGAAATGGCTGCCCCGGGTGTCAAGTTCGTTAACCCGGCGTGACGGCGCACGGTTGTGCTCCAAGTGCTGTCCAATCGCTTGGTCCAGCGTGTCGGCCAAGAGCTGTGCCTTGTCGTTGTTGAACACTCGGCCGAGATGCTCAAACGATGCGACTAGGGCGCAGAACTCGCCCAGAGAATCCCACCGCAGGTGACCCTCGTCTAGGAATTGTTCAACGTGCCTGGGGGCCGATCCGCCAGCTCCGGTCTCAAACATTCCACCGCCCTTAAGCAATGGGACAACGGATAGCATCTTTGCGCTGGTACCCAGTTCTAAGATCGGGAACAGGTCGGTCAGGTAGTCCCGCAGGATGTTCCCGGTCACGGAGATTGTGTCCTCACCGGCCCGGGCGCGTTCCATGGAGAAATTAATTGCATCCACGGTAGTCATGGTGCGGACGTCCAACCCTGATGTGTCATGGTCGGGCAGATATTGGTCCACTTTCTTGATCAGTTCCGAGTCGTGACCTCGAAGCGGGTCCAACCAGAATATGGCTGGCGAGCCGGTAATTCTGGCCCGGGTGACGCCTAGCTTGACCCAGTCTTGAATCGCTTCGTCTTTGGTCTGGCACATCCGGAAGATATCGCCCTGCTCAACCAGTTGTTCCATCAGAACTGCGCCGGACGCATCTACCACCCTAATCGTTCCGTTGCCGGGAGCCCTGAAGGTCTTGTCGTGGGACCCGTACTCCTCGGCTTTTTGGGCCATCAGACCCACATTGGAGACGCTGCCGATGGTGGCCGGGTCAAACGCCCCGTTTTTCTTGCAGTCGTCGATGACCGCCTGGTACAGAGTGGAATAAGACCGGTCTGGGATCATGGCCACGGTGTCATGAAGCTCGTTATCCGGGCCCCAAGTCTGGCCGCCGTCTCGAATCATCACGGGCATGGTGGCGTCAATAATCACGTCACTGGGCACGTGTAGGTTAGTGATACCCCGGTTGGAGTTGACCATGAACAATTCCGGGCGGACGTTATATACAGCCTGGATATCTGACTCAATCTCTTCGCGCTTCTCGTCGGTTAGAGATTGAATCTTGGTGTAGAGCTCGGCAATCCCGTTGTCCGGGTTCACCATAAGTTCGTCCATTTCAGCAGCGTGCTTGGTGAAGACGTCTTCGTAGTAAACCGACACACAATGGCCAAAGATGATTGGGTCAGAAACCCGCATCATGGTGGACTTCACATGCAGAGAAAGTAGGATACCGTCTGCTTTAGCCTTCTCAATTTCTTCGGCGTAAAACTCGCGGAGTTCCCGCACATTCATGAAGGAGCAGTCGACGATTTCATTGGCGGTCAGGGAGATGCCGTCTTTCAGCACCGTTGTCCGGCCGTCACGGCCTACGTATTCAATAGTGGCCGATCCGTCAGCGGCAATGGTCACGGCCTTTTCACTGCCGTAGAAATCACCGCCGGTCATGTGGGCGACGCGAGACTTGGACTCTGCCGGCCAGTCTTTCATCATCCGGTGGGGGTTGCGCTTGCCGTGCTCTTTCACTGCGATGGCTGAACGGCGGTCGGAGTTTCCTTCCCGAAGAACCGGGTTCACTGCGCTGCCCAGCACCTTGGAGAAACGGTCTTGGAGTTTTTGTTGGCTGTCGTTTGCTGGATCATCCGGGTAATCCGGGATGTCATACCCCTTTTCCTGCAATTCCTTGATCGCGCCCTTCAACTGGGGGATGGAAGCGCTAATATTGGGCAATTTGATGATGTTTGCCTTTGGGTCATCGCATAGCACGCTGGACATCTGTAGGTAATCAGGAATCTTTTGATCATCGGTGAGTTTGTCCGGGAAATTGGCAATGATGCGGCCAGTTAACGAGATATCCCAGGCCTCCAGTTCAATACCGGAACCCTTGGTAAAAGCCTGAAGAATCGGCAGCAAGGAGTGGGAGGCCAGGGCGGGGGCCTCATCAATTTTGGTGTAAATAATCTGGGATGCTTCTGGCATGTTCTTCCTCATTAAATAAACAAGTTTCACGGGCCGTTGTGGGTTGCCAGGAGATGTTCAGCCAATGCCCCGGCCACATGAATCAGTACGGATTATAGGTTAGCTAAATTGACCTGCATAGTCCCGCACCCAAGCCT
>CAVODA010000111.1:0-5432 GCA_963694265.1 Dehalococcoidia bacterium | reverse complement strand
CACTTGACGGCGTATATGGGAACCTTACAGAGACCATAGTGCATCTTAATGATTAGATAACGGTCTTGATTTTTGTTTGTCCGGTAAGAATCACGCAGAGACCGAATAAATGGGACCGAAAGGGAGGCGACGTTGGAAATACTTGAGCAGATGGGGGACGAGGGCCACGAACAATTGGTGGTGGTTTCTGACGCTGGGTCGGGTTTAAAAGCCATCATTGCCATCCATGACACTACTCTAGGCCCAGCCTGTGGTGGCACCAGAATTTGGCCATACAAGTCTGAACAAGAAGCGATTTGGGACGCATTGAGGCTGTCTCGGGCGATGACTTATAAATCGGCAGCTGCAGATCTGCCGCTGGGCGGCGGCAAAGGCGTGATCATTGCTGATTCCCACACTCAAAAGACCGAGGCCCTCGTGCGTGCCTACGGACGGTTCGTGGATACCCTAGGTGGCCGTTATCTGACCACCACGGACGTTGGCAGTACCGGCAGAGACATGGAATACATCAAACAGGAAACCGATCACGTGGTTGGCCTGCCAGTCACCGCTGGCGGCAGTGGCGACACTTCGATTATGACTGGGTTGGGCATCTACATGGGCATGAAAGCCTGTGCCAAAGAAACCTGGGGCAACGATTCCTTACGAGGCAAAGTTGTGGCGATGCAAGGCTTTGGCAAGGTTGCGACCCACACAGCCCATCATCTGATGAAAGAAGACGCCACGTTGGTGGTGACCGACGTTTTTGACGGAGCGTTGGACCGGGCCAGAGATCGGGGCTTGAAAGTGGTAAAACCGGATGAGATTTACGGCTTGGACTGCGATATTTTTGCCCCATGCGCCCTGGGCGGTGTAATCAACCCGGAAACGATTCCCCAATTGAAGTGCAAGGTGATTGCCGGGGGCGCCAACAACCAGCTTTTGTCAGATACGGACGGAGAAGCGCTACACCGATTGGGAATCTTGTACGGGCCGGACTACATCCTGAACAGTGGCGGAATCATCAACGTTGAGTCTGAGATTAGTGGCATTTACAACGCTGACCGAGCCCGAGAAAAGACCGAGCGTGTCTACGAGATTATAGAGCGCGTGATCAGCATCTCCAAGAATGAAGAGATTCCCACTGCCAAGGCAGCGGACCGGCTGGCTGAAGAGCGGCTAAAGTCAGTGCGGGGTATCCGCCCGGTCTACCGCAAGAACTAGCAAAGATAGGCCGGAATATGAAAAGGGCGTCCCGACTATTCGGGACGCCCTTTTTTGTTGACTAAATTCGTTGCTGAATTTAATAGGCTGAGGAGTCAGCCTCAAATCCTTCAGCGCGGTGTGCGCCGGTGCAAAAAGGTGTATTTACTGAGTGACCGCAACGGCAGAAAGAGACTATTTTACCCTCTGGAACCGTGTAGTTTTTGCCATCTTTGTCGGTGATCGTGATGGGACCGACAACGCGTAGTGAACCGTTCTCTCGTACCTCGATATTTACATCTGCCATTGACTAGCCTTCCAAAGGGTATTGAATAAAAAAAGAGACAGGCGGCCAATTAAAGTGGCCCGCCTATCTCTTTTCGGTTATCAGTGCTTAGACTGCGGCTGACACGGCCTGGAACCCGCCGTCACGGTGCGCAGAGTCACAGAATGGCTTTTTCTCGGATAGGCCGCAGCGGCATAGGCTTACCCACTGGCCCTCAGGGATGCTGTATCCTTTGCCATCTTTGTCGGTGATCGTGATGGGGCCGGTCACGCGCAGGGGACCGTTCTCGCGAATCTCAATGTTTACATCTGCCATTTTGGTTTCCTCCGTCACTGGTGTAATACCGGATAGATGGGCGTTACGCCAGCTATCGCGAATAAAAAGTAAGTTTGCCACCCATAGTTAGGGGTGTCAAGCTGGATTACGATACCTGAATCGTTGATTGGTCAGGCTCAAAATCAGTGAGACTTTGGCCTGGTGGCCAAGGCGGTTAATCAGGCACGAAATCAGTTGGACTTTGACCCGGCGGTCACCGCTTCTGGCTGAGGGGTGGTAGACGGTTTTTTGCGCTCGCCACGGATTACAGCGAAAACGATTCCCATCAGCAGTATTCCGCCTAGCATCCAGAATGCGTACTTGAGGCCGGCGACAAACGCGCCAGACACGGCCGGAGAGACTGCGTCCAGACTGGGCTCCACGCCTCTGGCGCCCATGGTTGCCACAATTACAGTGGTGGCAATGGCAATGCTGGTCACGTTGGCTGAGTTTCGTATCAACTGGGTCAGAGCAGAGACCACGCCGTATTGGGAACGGGAGACCGCGCTAAGTATTGAACTGTTATTTGGCGAGTTGAACAGGGCTGTGCCAGCTCCTTGGAACATCATCATGGCGACAATGAAGTACTTAGGAGTTGTCTCGTCCAGCGTGATTGCCAGCGTGAACCAGGCTATGGCGGAGAGGGCCAGACCGCCCACAGTGAGTGTGCGCCACCCAAATTTGTCTGATAACCGGCCACTGATGGGGCCGATCAGCACCATGCACAATGCAGGTGGTATGAGCAACAGGCCCACTTCTCCGGGGCCAAGCTCCAGGACTCGTTGCAGGTAGAACGGCATCATAAACCTGGCCGCAGAAGTGCCAAGGAACGAAAACCAACCCGCTGCCACGCCCAGGCTGACGAGTTTTAGGCGGAAAAGCCTCATATCCAGCATCGGCGAATTGGACCGTAGCTCCCACCAAACAAACATGGCGCCGGAAATAATTGTGGCAACAGTTCCTATGATGATGGAACCTGAAGTCCAGCCCAACCGGTCTCCGTTGCCCACCACCAACAGGAACCCCAATAAAGCCAGGCCAGACAGGATAGCGCCTCCCCAATCGAACTTCTGCTGATCTTCGCCTTCACCGGCAGGCTCTGATTTCAGCATGGGGAGAATCATCATGGAGACGATGATCGTGAAGATTCCGATGGGCACATTGGCGAAGAATACCCACCGCCAGTCCAAAACACTGACCAGCAGTCCGCCAATGGCCGGCCCAGCCACGGCTCCGGCGCCGACCACACTGATATGAGTGCCTAGTGCCTTGCCACGTTCACTGCCTGGGAAGGTGGAGATCACCATGGCGATTCCGGAGCTCTGCACCATGGCCGAGCCCACGCCCTGCAGGACCTTCGCAACGATCAAGAAGCCCAGGTTGGGGGAAATCCCGGATACCAAGGCGAAAATCACAAAGATGACCATGCCGCCGACGTAGACTTTCTTCCGACCAATAATGTCACCCAGACGGCCCATGGGCAGGATCAGGACGCTAATGGCCAGGGCGTAGCCGACTACGATCCATTGAACAGTGGGAAGGTCGGTGGAAAAATGTCGCTCGATGTCAGGCAACGCCACCAGCACACTACCGTGGTCGACGACTGACAGGAATGTCCCAATGGCAATGGTGGCAAATACCCACCATTTGTAGGAGGGGCTGCTTTTGATGCGGGAAATCACTGCTTTAGGGTACTCCGAAGCACTCTATAATTCTCGCTGCCCAGCCAAAATAGCCCGAAGTCCAATTGCATTAGCGAGCCGCCCTAACCAACGGGAAAACGGCATAGGCCAAAGCTCCCAAAGCGATACCCAAGACGCCAATGACTGTTAGTGCGAACACCACAGTGGTTTGGTCCACCAATACGCCCACGGCCAGGCTGGACATGAAGACAAACCCCTGGCTATACATGTGCAGGCTGGTGATACGGCTACGCAAGTGGTCGGGTGCCAAAGTTTGAATCAACGTGCTGGACGACGTCCGGAAGGTAGCCTGGCCAGCAGACATCAGCCCAATCATAAGCAACGCGGGGGCCAACCAGTGGGAATAGGCGAAAAGCACTATTGAGGCTGAACTGAAAAGGGCCGCCCAGATACACATGAGCCCTCGGTTACGGCCAAAACCCAGTGAGGCTATGGTGATCGCGGAGACAAAACCGCCAAGGCCAGTGACCGCCAGCATGTACCCGCCCACGTCTGCGCTCCGGTGCAAGACCTCCACCGTGAAAATCGGCAGCATGAACCACACTGGGTGCAGCAGCACGTTGGGTATCAGTCCCAGAATAATCAGGTGGAAGATAACCTTTTCCTGCTTCCGGATGTATCGGAACCCTTCCAATAGGTCGGCCAACGGTGAACTGCCGGTACTGGCTCGCCTGGATTGGGCGTAGGGGGTCTTCATTGGCCAGAAAGCAATCACAGTGGCCGTGTAGAGCCCCGCCTCGATGGCAAAGTTCCAGGAGAACCCCAGTGTCGTAATTAGGATCCCGCCAATGAAGGGGCCAATTATCCTGGTACCGGTGATTGTTAGAGTGTTGGCTGCGTAAGCGTTGACCAATGACTCTTTGGGAACGGTGTTGGCAACCAGGGTCTGCCGCATGGTGAGCGTGGTTGACCAACACACGCCAGAAACCAAGACATAGACGTAAGCGTGCCACCACTCCACATGGCCTGTTTGAATAACCACGGCAAAGGTGACGGCCGCCACCGCCATGAAACTCTGGACAGCCATGACCAATTTTCTGCGGTTGACGCGGTCGCCGAGCACTCCGGCCCAAGGGCCTATAACCAGCGTGGGCAGGGTGGTCATTCCGCCAACCGTGACTACGAGCAGTGCGGATGAGGCAAAAGAGTCGGTTAGATCACGCACCAACCAGCCCACGGAGAGAAGTTGAAGCCACTGCGCAGTGTTGGCAAAGAAATTGCCAACCCAGAGGAAACGAAAGTCTCGGTATGCTCGCCACGAATCCAACGTTTGTAGACGCCGACGGGGTTTTGCCGTAGGTAGCTCCGTTTCCGGGTCTATTGTTGAGTTCTCATCCGAGGATTTATTTTCGGGCGAGTGATCTTCAGGGTCTGATTCTTGGTTTTGCCTTACGATGATTTTGCCCTTGACGTCTTCTATTTGATTCGGTTAAATTCAGGTTGATACTTGCCGGGCTTGCCGGGTACCTAATTTGGGCTGGCTATCAGTCTGAACAATAATTTTGCGAGGTTACAAACATGCCTCTATACGAATACCGTTGCCCCACCTGCGATCATAAGTTTGAAAAACTTCAGGCTATGAGCGCAACAGGAGCCGATTGCCCCAATTGCGAGCAGCCAGCTAAACGCGCCATCTCAGTCTTTGCGTCTGTAGCCAAGGGCGGCGCCAGTGAAATGCCCACTTCCATGAGCCCGTTGCCTCCGTTGGGTGGTGGCGGGTGCTGCGGCGGTGGCTGTGGCTGCGGTCCGTAAACCAAATCTGTAAACCACGCCGGAAGTCGTCCGTAGTTTAAGTTTGTATCGAACAGGGGCAAGTTTCATTTGCTCCTGTTTTTTTATTGTGTGACTGCACGGCCCATCAGATTCAAGGCGAGATTATCGCCCGTGATTCCTGCCGTTGTTTTCGGCCAGCGTCATATTCTAGACCAGGTTAGGCCACACGCGCA
>CAVODA010000110.1:0-5438 GCA_963694265.1 Dehalococcoidia bacterium | reverse complement strand
TTCCATTAGGTGGAGATTTCACCCTTAAACCCATGAATCCATTTGGCATGGCCCCTCGATTGAAGGGGTTTTTTCATGCCTAAAAATTGGTGACCCGCCTCCGAATCTAACCGAGAACCTACTGATTAAGAGTCAGCCATTCAGTGGAGGCGGTATTTATCGGAATGGTTGATACTAACTAAATTTAGTCAGTATTAGATTGATAAAAAGACCCGTTTATGAGTTGTGTAAACGGGTCTTTTTATTTGGCCAAAATAAATTTATAGAGGTGCGTTATGAAGCGGGAAGAAGCTGCCTGATCCGCGGCGCAGCGGAGGTCTACGTCATCGACCACGTGCAAGAACGCCTCGATAAAGCGTCAGAAATTGGGTGTATTCCCATTAACTTCGACACCGCCGATCCGGTACAGCAGATTAAAGAGATGAGCGGCGGCCAGGGAGTAGACAAGGACATCGATGCCGTTGGCTTCCAAGCGGCCACCGCCGGTTCATCTGCCGTTGGCGGCGAGCAGGACGAAGATCCGAACATAGTGTTGAGCCAGGTGATCGACGTGGTCAATCCCACCGGCGCGCTGGGCATCCCCGGTCTCTACGTTCCCACTGATCCGGGCGGCGTGGATGAAGGCTCCAAACGGGGCGCGCTTTCGATCAACTTTGGCCAGCTATTTGAGAAGGGTCTGCGGCTGGGCACCGGCCAATGCAACGTCAAAAAGTACAACGCCTACCTACGTGGCCTAATCATCTCCGGACGGGCCGCGCCAAGCTTTAAAGGTCTTTCCCGATAGCCGTCAGCGAAGCCCACGGCATTACGTTAATTAACGAGGGTGGTAAATACTCCTCTGGATCGCCGACAATGGCCGCAAACGGCACCCTGACGTCGGATACGACTATCCGGCTGGCGAGACGAAAGGTCAGGTGCTGAAGATGGACCTGGAAGGCAACGTGCTGGCCAGCCTGACACGGCCCAACCTTGATGTGTACCAAGAAGGCATGTACTCACCAACCTGGGTGGCCGTTAACGAAGAACGCCACCGAGGCAACGGCGATGTTTGGGTGGCCGACGGCTATGGTCAGAGCTACGTGCACCGTTACGATAAATCCGGGAACTACATCAGCAGCATCAACGGCGAGGAGGGATGGGCTGGTAGGTTTACCTGCCCCCACGCAATCTTCATCGGCCGGCGCAGCACACCTCATGAACTGTATGTGGCAGACCGAGCAAACGGACGAATGCAGGTCTATGACTTAGAGGGGCAGTACAAGAGGGTGTTTGGCAGCGAATTCCTGACCACTCCCAGCGGGTTTGTCACCCACGGAGACCTACTGATGATTGCCGAACTTAGGGCCAGGCTGACCATCTGTGGGAAAGACGACGCGTTTGTCTGTTACCTGGGAGCCAACGACCAAGTTTGCGATGTTGAGGGTTGGCCCAATAACAAGGACACAGCGGGCAATGTTATACCGACGAGCTTGCTCGAAACGGGCAAGTTCAACAGCCCCCACGGTCTGGCGGTGGACGCCCAGGGGAACCTGTTCGTCGCCGAATGGCTGATTGGCGGACGCTTTATCCGGCTCGAGAAGCCCAGCGTCTAAAAAGACCGGTGCCTAGATAGCCCCGGTCTTCTGCAACGCTTCCAAGCCAGTCTTGGAAATGCCCAGCTCACCGCCCAGTATTTCTTGATTGTGCTCACCGATTAGCGGTGCGCGACGGGATATGCGCCAAGGCGAGGCGTTGTAGATGGCTGCCCCTCCAGGATAGGTGAACTCCTGTCCCAACTCCGGGTGCTCCACCGGCACAAAGAATTCCCGGTCTTGTAGGTGTGGGTCGCCCATTATCTCTTCCATGGTGCGGACTGCGCCCCAGGGGAAGTTCAGTTCCTGTCCGCCCTCATAGGCTTCCACCAGCGGCATGTTGGCAAAGAAGTTCTTCAGCACGTCGGCAAAATGCAGACCCGCTTCTTCAACCACCTTCAGGTCTTGGTACTTTTCATCCAACAGGTCTTGGGCCAGCCCGTGCTCGTCCATCCACGAGGCCAGAATCTTGATCCTGGCCGGGGTGAGGTTGCTGCCCGAACGGGTCGTATTAATAAAGCCACCGTCATTGGTGGCATGCTGAATGCCAGGCGACATATCCACTGATGCGTGTCGTCCGGTATGTCGGCGCACTACATCACCGGTTGAAAGATAGATGGCAATTGCGCCTTCGGTGGTCAGTGAGCAGGCTTCGTGGGCTGAAACGTCGATGTATTGCCCCTCGCCGGTGAAGTCCCGGTGATATAGAGCGCCCATAATTCCGATGTAGGCGTAGTGGCTGACGATGTGCCAGGCGTTGCCGCCGCCGGGCGCTATGGGGGGCGCATCGGGTATGTCTTCCACGTCATAACCGGATGATGCCATCTGCCCGCCCGCTGCCAGGTGCAGCAAGTCGGTCGTCTTGTAGTCTCGCCAGGGGCCGTCCTGCCCAAAGGGCGTGACCGAGCACATTATCAGGCCCGGGTTATTCTCTGATAGTGCCTCATACCCCAAACCGATACTTGGCAGGTAACCCGCCGGGAAGCTCTCTAGAACCAGAGTCGCCGTAGCGGCCAGTTTCTTGAAGACCTCTTGTCCCTCAGGCAGGGTTATGTCCAGAGTCACACCACGTTTGGAGGTGTTGTAATGCCAGAAGTAGAGGCTACGCTCCGGGTGTTCCTTGTCGTTTAGGTACGGGCCAACATTGCGGGTTTCTTGTCCGCCCGGTGGTTCAATTTTGATCACATCTGCGCCCAAGTCGGCCATCAATTTGCCGCAGAATTGGGCGTGCTCACCGGTCAGTTCGAGGACTCGCACACCGGCCAAGGGGCCTGGCAAATCATTTCCTGAATTAGTTGACGTCATTTTTTGCCTCTTCGATGGCCTGTTCAACGTAGGGGAACTTGGGTGTGGTTTCCGGCCAGAACACGCCTTCGTCATAGCCTTCCAGCAATTCTGAGTTGCTCATGCCCAACAGGTCACCCATGATGCTAGAGGTGTGTTCGCCAATCATTGGAGGCGGGCCTTTTACGGCTACTTTATTGCCGTCCAGTCGGAAGGGAGCGCCTTGGAACTTCCAATCTCCCAGCATGGCGTGATTCACCTTGGTGAACATCCCCCGGTGACGAAGCTGTGGGTCGTTCTCAACACGGTCCTCAGAGCTTTGCACCGGCATGGCCCGCACACCGGCAGCTTGACAGACATCAGCCAGTGAGTACTTGGCCAGGGTGCTGGTCCATTCCTCTATGCCCTTGTCCATCTCATCCTGGTTGGCTAGGCGGCCTTCCAGAGCCGAGAATTTGGCGTCTTTAGCCCAATCGGGGCTGCCTAATACGCCGACTAAAGTCGTCCATTCGTCGTCGGAAAGGCAGGCAATCACGCACCAATCGTTATATCCGCCGCCCAGGGTGCGGTAGGCGTTGTGGGGCGCGGCAATGGGGCCACGGTAGTTGTTGAGCACTGGAGCGCCAGGCCAGACCGTCCGGTTACCCGGGGGATAGCCTTCTCGCCGTGACTCGCGTCCGTTGACCGACTTGTCCAAGAATGCCGAGCCGGTGAGGGTGATACCGGTAATCATCTGGGACAGGTCAACGTGCTGACCCTGGCCAGTGTTATTGCGGTGCTTGAGGGCGGTCAGGGCGCACATTGCGCCGTACATTCCGCCGGTGTCATCTAGGTAAGACCAGCCCCAACCGGCGGGTTGTTCGCCGGGCAGGCCGGACAGATGCGTCAGTCCTGACAACGCCTGGGCGGCCGGCCCCATGGTTCCGAAATAATGCTGGCGTCCCGTCTGACCAAAGCCGGCCATGGAAACGTAGACAATGTCCGGTCTCAGCTTCTTAAGTTCTTCGTAGCCCAAGCCCCAACGGGACATGATGCGAGAACTGAAATTCTCGATGACCACATCAGAGACTGAAATCAGGCTTTTGATGGCGTCCAGGCCCTTGGGGTGACGGACGTTGATCGAAAGACCAAGCTTTCCGGCGTTGGTGTCGGCAAACTGGCCGGTGGAGTTTGGTCCCGGCTCCACGCCCGGAGGCACGGTGAACCGGTTCTGCCGGAGCATGTCCATGTTCTCCGGCCACTCTACCTTGATTACCTCTGCGCCCAGGGTGGCCAGCCAACGGGCTGCCCACGGTCCTGCCCGGACCCACGTGAAGTCCACGACACGGACTCCCTCCAATGGTTTGTCTTTACGACGTTTGCCGTTCAGATTGTCAGCCTGCATGGTCATCGATCAGCCTTGAATCATTTTTTGGGATTTTCCTGTATTACTTGAGCCAGGGCTCTGAAACAGCTTCGTCTGGCCAGAAGAATTCAAATCCTGCGGCCAGCGCATATTGCCTGTCGAGGTCTTCTCGGTCTCCTATGTGATAGTAGACATCAGCCTCGAATTTGGCTTTAACATCGGGCAGTTGGTGTTTGGAAACAGCAAAGTCATATGCAATGCCATGCTTTTCCCAGATTGCTCGTTGGCCGCTGATGGGACGGTCGGAGCAGCTGCCGACGATTATCCCTGCTTCTTGGGTCTTGCGGACTAATTCCATGGTCAGTACGCCAGGAGGATCACCCACCTCCAGAGTGCCGTCGATATCGAAACTAATGAGTATAGCCAAGTGGGTTCATCTCTCCTTAATTTGGGTGCGTTAGGGCTGTAAGGTCACACAAACAGCCCTCAATCTCCGAATAGGTCGGAACTGCCCTTCCCCCTGACAGGGGGAAGGGATAATTGCTTGGGTTAGTCCGGGGTTGCGCTCCACACGGTGAAGTTGCCACCCATAGGCATGGGACCGCCCGAGACGCCGATCTCAGGCTTCACGCCGGTCAGGGCGCGGGCTCCGGCCCTTCCCTGTATCTGCTGGATACAGTCTGTGTGCATCCAGAACCGGCTGCGTCCGCTGCCGATGTTGCCACCGCTGGGTAGGACTGGGTCCGGCCCCTCGATGCTGATGTCTTTCTGGTAGAAGTCCAGCGCGTCTCCGTTCTGCATCCCCCGGTACCGGAGGCCTTCCAGATGGAACTGGTGAAACAGCGAAAAGCCGTCGTACATATTCTCAAATGATAGGTCAGCGGCGGTGATGCCAGCGCCTTCATAGATCTTGCGACCAGTTTCCGCAGTTTCCGTTTCAACCTCTTCAAGTGTTGGCAGAATGCTGCGCTGGGCGCCACGGCTGGAGGCGTGGTTGATGATATAAACGGGCTTCTGCTTCATGTCTTTGGCTCGTTCGGCAGTGGTGAACAAGTAAGCGCCAGATACCATGATTGGAATGTCGTTATCGAATAGGCTGGCCGGTTTGGCAATCCAACGTGCGTTTAGGTAGTCCTCTTCCGTCAATTGCTCCGGCCTGTGTTGGGCCCAGTAGCCCTCTGGGAACAGCAGGCCATTGCGCCTGGAGTTCTGCATAAAGGGGGCCATCATGTCGTGGG
>CAVODA010000109.1:0-5491 GCA_963694265.1 Dehalococcoidia bacterium | reverse complement strand
CGCAGAAGACTAGGAAAGAGCCAACTAGTAAAGAACCAATAAGTAGTTTTACCCCCGGCTCCCACTCGCTATTTCCCCATTGTCTGCGACCGTCTATCGACACTGAATTGGAAACTTTCGTATAGAATAATCGGCAGGATTATCTGACGGAGTCTCCATTCTAAGACCTAAATTCAACACTGAGCGCGCCCGCAAGCCACAAAAGGCTGGCGCTCAATTTCTAGTGGCATTTGTTTTATTGTTGGCAGTAGTCTGGCTCCTCGCCCCGCCGACCTTCGCCCATGAAGGCCCCCACGGCTGCGGCGGGCCGGAAATAGTGATTCAAGGCGGCAACCCCTCTCCGTACATCCTCCCAATCCAGGGTGATCAAAAGTTCGAGGTTGAGCCGGATGCCGTACTCACCGTTCGCGGTGTCAACCTGCCTGTGGATGCTCGCCTGCACTGGGGGGTTCAAGGACTGGGCGCAGAACTCGCCGGTAAAGACATTCAGATAGCCAACGGCGTGACCACCATCAACGTTGCTGATTTCTCAGACCACGCACGGGGTATCTACGTGGTTAAAGGGGCTCTCTTCAGCGGCCCCATTGAACTCTGCACAATGCCGTTTGAACTGACTGTGTCAGGGTTTGGCGGCACCACGGCACTGGCGGCAACCGGAGTCGCAGCCGTGGCCGGCGTTGGTGCTCTGGCCAGCGCTCCCCTGGCCGCCAACGGACTGAACGCCAAGATGGATGCCAAGGTTCAGGTTGCCCGAAGAAGAGCCCAAGGCTGGCGCAAATTGGTACCAATACCAGCCTGGAAGCGTTCTATTTTCAGCACCATTGTGGGTGCTCTAACCGGTCTAGGCATCGCGGTTGTGATGCAGCAAGCTGGAATCGAACCCCTATCCCTGGCCAGCGCTGTTTGGGGTGTGATAGCCGGCGGCGGCGTCAGTTTTGGCGTTGGTTATTCTCTTGGGGTGATTAAGACAGTCATGAAATCTCCAATAAAAAACTAACCAGAAAATTAGCTCAAGAACTAGCCGGCAGGCCAAATGGCCCAAAGTTAGGTCACGATGTACAATTGGCGGGCGGAAAGACCATTTGTCTGGTGTTCCCGCCCGTTTTGATTCACCTTTTCCGATTCAAAATACAAAAGTTCTAAATCCACAGGTTCAATATCAACCGGTTCAACATCAACCGATTTAATATTAAAAAGAAGACGGAGGAACCATGGCCAACCGGATCAAGCACATAGCCCTACAAACCGACAACCCGGCAGAGACGGCCGAGTGGTACAAGACAGTATTCGGGTTGGACGAGCTACGCCGCTCCCCCGCCGACACCGGATCAGAAGGGGTCTGGCTTACAGACGGCTACATCTATTTCGCCATTCTCAAGATGGGCTCCGAAGACGCCCCTAACTTGGGCGAGGGTTCATCCACCGTTAAAGGTGTCCACCACATCGGCTTTTACGTGGACGACCTCGACGAGGCAGTTGCCACTGTGGAAAGCAATGGCGGCACCGAATGTGACAGTAGCAGCAAGGCGAACCGCAAGTACCAGGGTCCGGACGGGCTGATGATTGACCTGCGATTCAGGGGCTGGGATGAGCAAATTCGCGCCCGCAGCACCCTCTATGAACTGACAGAAGCAGCCCCGGCCAAGACCGCCGGCGCCGCAGATTAAATCCCGCTTGGCCGACTCTATTTAACCAGCCTATTAAACCAATCCGGTCGGAGTACTGTAATTTATGCCTGCAACTAAACGTATTGGGGCGTTGGTGCCCGCCACCAACCCCGTGGTGGAGCCAGATTTTTACCGAGTATTACCGCCGGAGATAACCGTTCACTTTGAGCGGATGTTCAACGGCGATTGGGGAACCCAACCCAAGCAGGTGGAGGACAATGGCCACCAGATAGCCATCTCCAGTGAGGAGGCGGCAACGGTGGACACCGCCCTCTTTGGCTTTGACGCCGACAAGATGAACGAGGATGTCAGCCGGGGCGCTCGATCCCTAGCCAACATCAAACCAGACATCTTGGTCTACGCCTGCACCTCCGGCACCTACCACAAGGGCTACATCCAGTTTGACCAAGAGATGTCCCAGGAAATGCAGTTGGCCAGCGGTGTGGAGTCCATCACTGCCGTTGGTTCATGCATTGAGGCGTTTAAACACATGGGAGCCAAGAAGCTGAGCATCGCCGGGCCCTATCGCCACTTCCACCTACGCAACCGCCTAAAGCCATTGCTGGAAGAAGCCGGGTTTGAAGTTCTGAGCGCCGACGGTGAACCGTGGATGCAAGACTCCATGAACCCACTGGAGATTGAAGAAGAGACCGTACAAACGATCATCGACTTTGTGCCCACGGTGGTCAAAGACGAAGCGGATACCATTTTCTTGCCGGGTACAGCGTGGCGGGGATTGGACGCAGTGGAACCCCTGGAACAAAAGCTGGGCAAGACCGTGATCTCAGTAAACCAAGCCACCATCTGGTTGGCTCTACGGAGGATTGGCTGGACCGAGCCGATTCAGGGATTTGGCAGCCTGCTCCGAAACCTGGGTTAACACTTAAGTATTAGACCTGGGACGGCATCCATCATTCGCTGAGAGAAGATAACAATGGTTCGACTTGTATCGCTCGACGAAACCTTCGCGTCGCACCTCCGGGCAATTGAATGCTCTGAGTACGACACTCGACCCTGGGTCAACGGCCCGCCACTGAATCAGCGCCGAGTAGCGTTGATCTCCACAGCAGGGCTGCACCGTCGGGAAGACACTCCCTTCTTGGTTCAGACGGACTCGGCCGGGGATTGGCCCGCTGATTACCGGGTGATTCCAAGCGACAGCCAAGCCGAAGATTTGGTCATGAGCCACGTCTCAACCAACTTTGACCGCACCGGCTTCCAGCAGGACTGGAACGTGGTCTTCCCGCTGGATCGACTGCGGGAGCTAGCCCAATCAAACGTGATTGGAAGTCTGGCGGATTACCATTACTCTTTCATGGGTGCCGTCACCCCCCAGCGGATGGAGCCGTCCGCCCGTAAACTGGCTCCAATACTCAAGGCAGACGACGTGGACCTGGTCATGTTGGTGCCTGTTTGACCGGCTTGCACGCGCGCCGTTGGCGGGCTGGGACACTACCTGGAAGAAGAGGGGTTGGCGACAACTCAGATTAGTCTGATTCGAGAACATACCGAGAAAATAAAACCACCAAGGGCGCTGTGGGTGCCGTTTGAACTGGGACGCCCGCTGGGTGTGCCCAACGACGCTGCCTGGCAAACGCGGGTGCTGCAATCCGCCTTGGAACTTATCGAAGCCCCTGAGGGGCCGGTGCTGGTCGATTTTCCGGATGACGCCCCGGTATCAGACGAACCTGCAGTCCTCGCCTGCCCGGTTTCCTTTCCCGCTCCAGTTACTGACCTGAATGACATGGAGCAACTCAACACCACGTTACAACGAGAAGTGAGCGAGTTACGTTCTTGGTACAACATGGCCGTGACCAAGAACGGTCGGACCACGGTGGGCGTCAGTGGCCTGGAACCAGAGGCAATTGGGAAATTTCTTGGTGCGTTCCTGGGCGACAAAATACCGGCAAGCCCCCGCGATGATATGCCGTCGTTCACGCTGTTGAAACTTGTGATCGAGGACCTAAAAGCCTACTACTACGAGGCGATGGCTGCTCAGCCTGGACATGCCGCTGCCACTGGAAAGATGCTGGCCGACTGGCTTTGGCGAGAGACCACGGCAGGCAAGGTCTTCTTTTGGCTACACGAGAATTGGAGAGAGAGCGAAGACAGCACCAAGCGTCTGTTCAGTAGGATTCTGCTGGTGCCAGCATCGTATCTAGCTGACTCCCCTTATCGAAACATCCCAGTCTAATCGAAGCACCTCGGTCTATTCGAAGCAGGCCAGTCTAAAAGTTCGCCTGCAGCAAAACCACCCGGAAAAACCAGGTCTGGTCGACAAATTGGCCAGTTGCTAACGCCCGTAGGCCATCTCTCGGGCCGAGACTGGCGCCGCTGGCTTTCGGGTAAACAGGAAGAAAACTCCCGCAGCCAGGTAGATCGGCAGGAACGAGACCAGCACAATGGCGTAGCTATCTGTTCGGTCAAACACCACTCCGGCATAGATTGGCGTGATTAACATGCCAATGTTGAAAGCCACGCTGATGAGACCCATCAGAGTAGCAAAACTGGTCCGCCCGAAGAAGTTGCCCAGAGAAACCCAGTTGAGCGAACTGGTTCCCTGTTCAAGGGCCATCAAGGCCACAAACAAATAGACCGCAAGATTCCCATCAACAACCAACAATGCCAACGTCGCCAGGGCTGCGGCGACCATCCCAGTGCCCATCATCGGCTGTAGCGGCCACTTGTCTCCCAGGACCCCCACTATCAACCGCAGCGGGATCGACAGCAAGAACATCACGGAGAACATCAGCCCGGCCAACTCATGGGACATACCCTTCCACACAAACATCTCCACCGCGTGGACTGAAACAGTGCCCCAGAGACTTATCCGCAATACTGACCCAGCAAATAGTATCCAATACGACTTGGTCCGCAGCGCCTGACGTACGGTAAAGTCGACCAGGACAGCCCGTGCTTCATCTTCACCTTCCACGGGAAAAGGCAGATCTGGGCCTATGCCCTCCCGCTCTGGTGAATGCTTCACCATCGACGCTAGCGGTATGACAATCAGGCCCATGAAAATGCCGGAATAGAGCATCACGTCACGCCAGCCAATGGTGCTGACGCCCAGGGTAATTAACGGCAGGATGGCCGCTCCACCAGAGGAGAACCCGGTGATGCAGATGGACATTGCCAGAGATCGACGTCGAATGAACCATCGGTTGACTGCACTGATCAATACCTGGCCCAACCCGGCGCTCTTGCCTACGCCTACAACACCTACAAATATGATGATGAAAAGTACGTAATTGTGGACCCAATGGAGGGCGATGAACCCGAAACTGGCCAGCAGCCCGCCAAAGATGATCATCGGGCGTGAGCCGAACTTGTCCACGAACCGGCCAACGATGGGCCCGGCGATGCTACCCTCAGCCCGCACCAGGCTAAATATCAAAGCAGTTTGGGCACTATTCAGGCCCATATCGCGCTTTATCGGACCAAAAAAGATGCCGCTACTGTTGGAAAATATGCCGCCGGACAACGTCCCGAGCATGAAAGTCGCGGCCAATACCCACCATCCATAGTAGGCATTCTTGACCTTATTAGGCAGGGGCGCCCTATTTAACATAGACCTATCTTCAAGCGGCTATCTCGATGAAATTCCGCGATTAATATTCGCATCTATGATAATACCCTATGTGGCAATTACCTGCCGCCAGCGTCAGTATCCTCTTTTCTGGTATCTATTTCGGAACCTTTTGCGATCTCAGATTCGGTAGCTGATTCCCTTAGGTTCAGCCTCTTTAGCCTCAATCTAAGCCTTGTTCTAAGTACCACAGGATAATCGAAGCGTTGTTTGGATTATCCCAGGATTATAGATT
>CAVODA010000108.1:0-5513 GCA_963694265.1 Dehalococcoidia bacterium | reverse complement strand
GCGTTCTGGATGAATTCCTGAACATATGGAGTCAAATGTGACTTCAGTTTGAGCACTGCTCTATCGGACGGGGCACCAAAATCTTCATGAAACCGACTGTCGCCTACGACATCTCCGGTGGAGGTTTTTCTGGTAGTAGTCATGGCAGGAGGCTCCTAACTCAAATTTTCCGAGTGTTGGGTTCAATTCTAATTGCCCAGGCTTTTTTCATCAAGGCCGGGTCCGGGCTTTTAACGAACTGAGGCCGCAACTTTGGCCATTGCTGCAGCCAATTGCTGGCAGTCAGCCAGGGGCCTGATGCCGACCCGAATAAACTCCGGCAGACCGAACGATGTACAGTCTCGAACCACCAACCCCTTGGCCAGCAGCAAGGAGCGCCACTTCGCGGAGTCACCTACCTTGACCAGGATGAAGTTGGCCTCTGACTTTGGGACTTCAAGCCCCATTGATCTCAATTCGCCAGACAAGAATTTCTTAGCACTGAAAACCGCTTCGCGGGCTCTGGTTAGATACTCAACGTCTTCTAAGGCAGAGACACCAGCTTTTTGGGCCAAGCTGTTCACGCTCCAGTCAGGCTGGAATGCTCTCAGGCTGGCAACCACTTCCTCTGAAGCCAGAGCGTAGCCCAGCCGGAGGGCGGTCTGGGCGTAATCCTTGGTCATGGAACGCACCAGCATTATTTCTGAGCGATCCAACAATGCCAAAGAGTCCCATGGTTCTTCCACAAATGCTAGATAAGCCTCATCCACTACCAGCAGGCCATCCACATCTCGAGTTGCGTCAGCCAGGATTTCAATCTCCTGTCGGCTCAGGTAGACCCCGGTGGGATTATTTGGGTTGCAGATGATGGCAAGGTCGGGTTTGTTTTCGCTAATCAGCTTAGCCGCTGCGCCAAAGTCCCAACTGAAACCCTTAGCAGTGTCGGCCACCAAGTTCAGTACCTTGGCCCCGGCCAACCGGCAGGCGCCGTCATACTCGCCGTAGGTCGGGGTCATCAACAGCGCGGTGCCGTTGTCGGCCCGGCCCGCCAGATAAACGCGGGTTAGTAAATGGAATATCTCCGTGGAGCCGTTACCAACAAACACCCGTTCGATGGGAATTTGCCGGGACGATATGGCCAAGTGACGGCAGATAGTCTCGCGCAGTTCCAGGCATTCCGGGTCCGGGTAGGAACCGAGGTCCACGTTCCGCATCGCGTCCCAGACGCCTTCGGGCGGGCCGATGGGGCTGATGCTGGCGCTGAAGTCCAGCAGGTCTTCCCGTTTCAGGCCAAGAGCACGCAGTTCTGTAGGCCCAATACTCCCATGCACTGGCCGGCGGCTAGCCGCGTTTTCACTTGAATTCTCTGGCATCAGGATTGGTCAGCCATTACAAGATTAATCAGCCGTTAAACTAGGCTGCCTCGAACGTAGATTACTGCGAATGCGATGATTAGGCCGAAGAAGGCCACCACGTACATGGACTGAATCGTGCGGGTGATGTCTTTGGGTTCTATCTCCCGGTCAGGCTCACCCAGTTGGTAGCCCAGCTCCGGGTCGTCTTTTTGAAGTTGCACACCCAAGGCCCCGGCGATCCCAGCCATGGTCCAACCGGCGTTGGGACTCTGGGTGCGGGAGTGGTGATGCCACATGATCTTCCAGGCTCTAGATATCTTTTGGCCCGGTAGAAAACCACTGGCGGCCACCAGTAGGAAACCGGCCAGGCGCGCCGGAATCAGGTTGACCAGATCATCCAACTTGGCCGAGGCTTTGCCCACGTACTCGTAAACGCCACGGTAGCCTATCATACTGTCCAGCGTGTTAATCATGCGGAAGGCGAAGGCTCCCGGCAGGCCGAAAAGGGCAAAGAACAACCAAGGAGCCAGGAAGCTGTCATTGATGTTTTCCGAGACTGATTCCACGGTCGCGGCGGTGGCCTGCTGCGCCGTTAGGGTCGACGGGTCACGGCTGACCAGGGACGGCATCCGTTCGCGCACGGCCTCCATGTCACCCCGGTCCAAGTGTCCGCGAACCAGCGCGGCCTCACGGTGCAAGAGTCGGATGGAGAACGTGGTCTTCAAGAGAAATGCGGCGACTATAATGTAGAGAACCGGGTGAATTTCTTTCAGCCAGAACGCGACGAAGAAGGCCTCGCCGCCCCAGATGGTGGGCAGGGTCATGGCAATAGACAGCCCGGCAGCCAGGCCTAGGAGACCTTTCTTGGGTGCCCAGCGCTCCACAAACTTGATATGCCGTCCTATCCAGACCGTTGGGTGCGCCCACATGGGTGGCTCGCCAAAGATCAGGTCAATCAGTACGGCCAGAGCTAGTACTGCCAGGTCGTCAGTGCCGGAGAATATCAAAACCGTTCCAGTAAGTCTGGCAAGGGCTCTAACCATTCCTGGGCTGCCAGGGCCGTCGCCACGATTATCACAGTCATCTCAATGATCTCGTTGGTCGCCCCGTAGGCGTCACCGGTGAGACCGCCCAGAGATTTAGCCATGCCCCAACCCATGATCCAGGCCGTGACGATTGCGCCAATCAAAAGCCCCAGCCCGGCAAAGCCACCCAGCAAGATGGCCGCTGCCAGTATGGTCAGGCCTGCGACGATAGTGGAAATTTTTATACCGTTGCCATGGAATGGCGAGCCAAGGCCCTGGGTGCGGACGTAAGGGAATGCCCCTAGAAGTACCACCATAGTCCACCGGGAGATAGCGGGGAACAGCAGCAGAGCCCATACCTTGCCCGGTTCCGGGATGGTTAGCAGGCTGACTAAAGCAGCGTATTTCAGTAGCAGAACTACGACTCCGCCGACGACACCAAACGCGCCAACCCGAGAGTCTTTCATGATCTCTAGTCGACGCTCCGGAGTGAAGCCGCCAAATACACCGTCGCAGATGTCCATCAGACCGTCTAGATGGAGTGCTCTAGTGACGATCACCATGGTCGCCACCAAGAACGCGGCAGTCATGGGAGCGGCGAATACTTGGCTGGAACCCTCTTCGATACCCACCAGTAGCAGGCCCATCAACAGACCCACAGCCGGGTAGAAGGCCCTGGAGTTGCTGACATCTCTCGGATCCCAATTGAGATTGTGAGCCAGTGGGAAAAGGGTCAGAAAGGTCACCGCCAAGCGTAACGGCGTGAACCAGAAGGAAATCAGGAGGCGGCCTCTTCGTCGTCGATCTTCTCTGAGACGCCAGCTTCGGCGAAGGTGGTCATGTCGGAAAGACACATAGCGGCGGCTTCAATGATCGGCATACAGAGGGCCGCACCAGAGCCTTCGCCCAGTCGCATACCCAAGTCCAACAGGGGTTCTAGCCCCATGTGACTCAGGGACAGACGATGACCCGGCTCCACCGATTGGTGGGAGGCGATGAAGCTGTGTGCGGCATCAGGAGCAATGGCGTGGGCGATTAACGCTGCGGCGCCGGAAATGAATCCGTCGACGACCACCGGGCGATTCCCAGCGGCGGCGCCCAGGTAGACTCCAGCCAAAACTCCAATCTCGAACCCGCCGACCTTGATGAGTATGTCCAGGCCGTCTTTGGCGTCGGGCTTATTGACGTCAATCGCCCGCTGCACCACTTCGGCCTTGTGGGCCAACCCGGCATCGTCCAACCCGGTGCCCCGTCCGGTCGTGATATCAGGAGCTGCACCAGTGATGACTGAGGCGATGGCGCTAGACGGCGTGGTGTTGCCAATGCCCATGTCCCCGCAGGCCAGCAGGTCCGCTCCGGCGGCAATCTGCTCACGGGCAGTTTCAATTCCGACTTCCAGGCACTGGATGGCCTGTTCCCTGGTCATGGCCGGCCCAACGGCGATGTTATCCGTGCCTCGGCCGATCTTGACCGAGCGCAGTTGCGGGTGGTCTGGCAGGTCGGAAGCGACTCCGGCATCAATAATGACGATGTCTGCTCCGGCGTGACCGGCCAAAACGTTGATCGCCGCGCCGCCACCTAGAAAGTTCATGACCATGGCGGGGGTAACGTCCTGCGGGTAGGCGCTGATGCCCTCTGCCACCACGCCGTGGTCGCCGGCGGCCAAAACCACGGTCTTCTTGCTGATGCGGGGCGTGGCTTCACCAAAGATACCGGCCAGGCGAATGGATAGTTCTTCCAGGCGGCCCAAACTGCCCAGGGGTTTGGTCAGTTGATCCTGCCGTGCCCGGGCGGCGTCCATGGCCGTTTCGTCCAGGGGAGAAATATCATTTATGGTTTGGTCAATAAGGTCTGAGATGGCCATGTAGCCTCATTTAGCACAGGTTTATACCGGGATTATATTATAAGTCGCTTAAAACTTAATTAAAATTCGATGCCTGGTTGGGCCTTGATACCCTGTTGATAAGGGTGCTTCACAACGTTCATTTCTGTGACTAGGTCAGCGTATTCCACCAGGTCTTCGGGCGCGTTTCGCCCGGTGATAATCACATGCAGCATCTCTGGCCGCGCCTTCAAGGCCTCGATGACCTCTGAAGTGTCGACCCAGCCGTAGTGCATGGGATAGGTAAACTCATCCAGCACAATCACGTCGTAGTCTCCGGACGCGATGACGGTTTTGCAGTCTTCCCACTGTGCTCTGGCCAAGTCGGCAGACTGGTCAAGGTCTTTGGAGCGCCAGGTGAACCCGTCGCCCATTGCACGCATCTCTATACCCATCTTCTGGGCGGCCCGTTGCTCGCCAAAATTGGCGGTTGAGTGCTTGATGAACTGGAACATGATTACTTTCATGCCCCGGCCCCAAGCCCGCACCAACACGCCCATGGCGGCGGTGGTTTTGCCTTTACCTTTTCCGGTATTAACGATTACCAGGCCCTTGTCAATACGTGGCCCGGTGACCGACTGGGGGCCCGGCTCTGATTCTGTATTCTGGTTATCTGTGCTCATTACTTATCCTGATCGGCAAAGCCGAGCTTTATTTTTTAGCGGCGGCACACGTCTCAACGAAGCGTGATGCCAGACCTGGGAGACTACCCAGGTGTATGTGGACGTAAGATGCCCAGACGTTGCCGGTGCGGAAGCCGTCGAGTCGGTTGTCTTGGTTAACCACTTTGTACACTGACTCGTTAGCTTCTGGCTGTTTGGCCAGTGTGGACCAGTGGAACTCGTGGCCGCGGACCTGTTGTCCCTTGGGCAGCACGGGGCTATCCACGCAGGACTCGACATCGCGGTATCCCATGGTCAACCGAGTCTGCGACATGGCCGACTCAGCAGGTATTACACCAATCATGGAGTGGGTCACGCCTTCCAGATCTGACAGGCTCTTACCCAAGTACATCAGGCCACCGCACTCGGCGTAGACCCGTACACCTTCACCAACTGCTTGACGAATGGCGTCGTGCATTGGCTTGTTCTCAGAAAGTTGGGCAGCGAAGAGTTCCGGGAAGCCGCCGCCTAGGTAGATGCCATCAACTCCGGCTGGCAGCTTGCTGTCTTCCAGAGGACTGAACGGAACGAGTTCTGCGCCCCAAGCGGTCAGCAGATCAAGGGAGTCTTGGTAGTAGAAGTTGAAGGCCATGTCCTGGGCCACCGCAAT
>CAVODA010000107.1:0-5571 GCA_963694265.1 Dehalococcoidia bacterium | reverse complement strand
GCGTTCGACGCACTGTCGATTCGCCCCCGGTTCATGCGCAGTGTGGAAGAACGCAAGATTTCGACCACCATGCTGGGCACCGACATCAGCATGCCAGTTTTCGTCTGCCCCGCCGGCAGCCACGGCATCGCTCATCCCGATGCCGAAGTCGCCACCGCCAGAGCTGCCGGACGCTCAAACACCCTGATGATGCTGAGCACGTCTTCCAACTGCAGTCTAGAAGAGGTTGCCGAAGCCGCCACCGGACCTCTCTGGTTCCAGCTTTACCACCGAGGCAAGGCGTTGACCGAGATGCTGGTACACCGTGCAGAAGAGGCCGGGTTCAAGGCAATTGTGCTAACGATCGACACTCCGGTTCCTAGCCCTAAGGAACGGGACCTGCGCAACAAATTTGAGCGCACACTTGAGCTGGGTAACTTCCGTGACCTGGGTCTGTCTCGCAGCGAGGTTAGCGGCACCGACGATACCCCCGGCTGGGACGTTTCCCGCGCCGACCCTATTACCTGGAAGGACCTGGAATGGCTCCGCGGCCTGACCTCCCTGCCCCTGGTTTTGAAGGGAATACGCGTCGGCGAGGACGCCAAGATGGCCGCTGATCTGGGCTGTGAAGGAGTCCTGGTTTCCACTCATGGTGGCCGCCAACTGGACCAGACATTGAGTTCGATCGAGACGATCCCTGAGGTAGTCGCAGCGGTTAATGGTCACTGTGAAGTCTACCTGGACTCCGGTGTCCGCCGTGGCAGCGATGTGCTGAAAGCCCTCGCCATGGGTGTCAAAGCTGTCGGTATCGGCCGACCTCTCTATTGGGGTCTGGCGACCGAAGGCGAAGACGGCGTTCACAACGTCCTGGAACTGCTCCGGGAAGAGGTTGGACGAGTCATGGATTTCTGCGGCCAGAGTGACGTAGAAGACCTTGAGGAAGCCCTCATCAATGTCCCCAACAACTGGGGTCCTGGCTACACCGCACCGTAACATCCGGTTAAACGAACCAAACAAAAAGGGCGACCCGATTTAATCAGGTCGCCCTTTTTCTGTTTGCCCGTTGCCAGTGGCCGGTGGTTAAATACCTAGTCGGCTGCCGCTCCGGCGGTGCTTCCAGAACGGACTCCATTCAACAACTCAGATAATAGGTTGTTGAATATGGTTGCCTGTTCAAAGTGGGCTGAGTGGGCTGCGCCGGGTACTACTTCCATCCTTGATCCGGGGATCACCTTCTGGACCTCGGCGATGACGCTGGGCGGGAAGATGGCGTCCTCTTGGCCAACGATCAACATCGTGGGGATGGTCCAGCCAGCGAACTGAGCAATGTTGGGGCCATCTTTCAGTCGGAACCCAGAGATGACTCCGTCCTCGCCCCGAGACGGGTTCAAGCCGTTGATCTGCTGATAGAGGAAGGTCAGGGCTGGTTCCTCGTTGATAAAACTGGCCGACAGCGATCGTCCAGGGCCGTCTGGTGGCGGGACAGCTTTACCAAGTTCTGCCAGAGTTC
Source organism: Dehalococcoidia bacterium (assembly GCA_963694265.1). Taxonomy (GTDB): domain Bacteria; phylum Chloroflexota; class Dehalococcoidia; order Lucifugimonadales; family UBA3495; genus UBA9611. The sequence continues at coordinate 4,082 of CAVODA010000107.1, read as the reverse complement.
CCTCAGTGGCCACGCCACCGGTGGTATCACCCAAAACCAGACCTAGGGTGCGCTCCGGGTAGGCCAATGCGAATCCCAAGCAGGCAAACCCGCCCATGGACTGGGCCACCAAGAATGCTTTATCAATTTTGAGGTGGTCTATAAGAGCGGTCAGATCGGCGATGAAATTCTCCCGCAGCGGAGTGCCGTGCTCGGCAATGGAGTCTCCCCAACCGCGGTGGTCAAAGGTTATGCAGCGGTATTCGCCGGAGAACTCCGCCACCTGCTGCCACCAGCTGAGGTGGTTGCCGCCGCGTCCGTGGGCGAAGATTATTGCTGGAGCAGATTCATCGCCGTGGGACTCGTAGTAAAGGTCAATTCCATTTATAGATGCTTTGGGCACGGTTGGCCTCCGATTGTGTCTTTTGTTGTGTCTTTTGTGTTTGTGGTTCCAGAAATGCTGGGGCTGTTGGCGGCAAGTATACCTAAATTGGGGTCGTTTGGCCCGCCCAGCCGAGCCGATTGGCCCTGCATCCACTTGCGCTGCTGGCAAAGAATTATAATGACTTGTAGTGCCAGGTAGGCGGGCCAGACTTTCTAGATGAATTCTTGCCATGAAAGCGTTTGGCTCTAGGCAGACCAAGAAGCGAAGGAGGCGGCGGTATGACGACCACCACGTTACCCGAGCGACTTATTGACGCAGAACCTGAGGCAATTCAAGTTCTGAAGCATCTATTCAAAGAGCTAGAAGAGATAGTTAGGACGACTGAAGCAGGACCGGAACTGATCCACTGGTACCACTTTGTCCCCTGCGCCGGTGTTAGGTATTACGCCTATGACACCTATCCGTCACCAGTGGAACCGCTGGTCCAGCGAAAGAAGTAGGTCTTCCCCATCGGGAGAGTTAGTGCAACGTTGCAGGAATGGTTGCTAGACCGGCCATTCCTGGCGGTTGTAGGCGGCTTCCCAGAACATGAACTCGTAGCGGCTGCTGGTCATAAAGGCCCGTCGCATGGCTTCCAGTTCTGCCGGACTTGCGTCGGCGGCCATCTGGTCAACAAAGCCGCGCCAAGCTTCAACGCTGCCCTCAAGGAACCCTTCCACGTAGAATCGGGTCCACTCTCCGTACAACGGATGCTCCGACTGCCCCACTTCGTCTTTCAGAAGGTGGTAGGTCCACGGGCAGGGCAGCAGGGCGGCGGCAGTCGGGCCAAGGCCGTTCAGCGACGCCGTTTGCAGCATGTGGTCCACGTAGGCGGTGTTGGTTGGCGAGCGCACTGCGTTCTGGGCGTCGGCCAAGGTCAGCCCAGCGTCAGCCAGCAGCTTGTGGTGCAGGGGCCGCTCCACCGGAGTCATAACTCTGCGGGCCAAGTCCTGCAGAGTCTGGGCATCGGGAGCTTTGGCCAATGCCATCGCCACCGTCCGGCCAAACCCCTCCAGGTATAGGTAGTCCTGGGCCAAATAATACCGGAAGGTCTCCAACGGCAGGGTACCGTCTTTGATCTCTTTCAAAAATGGGTGATCGAAGATCTTCCGCCAGATTGGCTCGGCTTCTATCCGCAGTTCTTCACTGAAACTGGGCATTTGTACTTCCTATTAACGTAATCTCTATCGCAGTTAAGCAACTGCCTCTTCTCCCTCCACGGGGGAGCGTTTGGATGTGGGCTTTTTCTGACCTAGATATACCTCTACTTAAGAGCCGCCGTTGGCCTTATCAAGTTCCTGCTGCCTGAGCTCCACCCGCCGTATCTTGCCGCTGACGGTCTTGGGTAGCTCGGTGACAAATGCCACTACCCTTGGGTACTTGTAAGGCGCAGTGGCGGTTTTGACGTGGTCTTGCAGGCTGACCACCAACTCATCTGAGGCGACATAACCGGGAGCCAGAATCACAAACGCTTTGACGACATCACCGCGCACCGGGTCAGGGCTGGCAACAACAGCCGACTCCGCCACGGCTGGGTGTTCGATCAATGCACTCTCGACCTCGAATGGGCCGATGCGGTAGCCAGCGGAGATGATTACATCGTCGGCCCGACCTACAAACCAGAAATAGCCGTCTTCGTCTTTGTAGGCCTTGTCCCCGGTCAGGTACCAATCGCCCAAGAACGACCGGTCCATGGCCTCCTGGTCCTTCCAGTATTCCTGGAATAGGCCAACCGGACGCTCTGGTTTGATTTTGACTGCAATCTGCCCCTCTTCACCAACGGGGACTTCTTCACCCTGCTCGTCCACCACACCAATGGTAAAGCCGGGGGTGGGCTTCCCCATAGAGCCGGGGCGGACCTCGTTACATCGGAAGTTGCCAACCAACAGCACTGTCTCAGTCTGGCCGTAGCCGTCGTAGATCACCAGTCCGGTGCCGTCTTCCCATTGTTTCATCACTTCCGGGTTGAGCGGTTCTCCGGCGCCGGTGCAGTGGCGCAAGTTGTCCATGTTGTACTTACTGAGATCTTCCAAGACCAACATCCGGTAGGCCGTTGGTGGAGCGCAGAAAGACGTTACCCCGTGCTTCTCGAGCAGACTCAGGGTCAATGGGGCGTCAAAGCGGCCTCGGGCATCGTGCTGCATCACCGCTGCGCCCAAGGTCCATTGGCCGAACAACTTGCCATAGGCGGCCTTGGCCCAGCCCGTGTCGGACAGCGTCCACATTAAATCGGTGGCGGTCAGGTCATGCCAGTACTTGGCGGAGATAATGTGTCCAATGGCGCATGATGCCTGGGTGTGGAGCACCATCTTCGGATAGCCAACAGTGCCCGAGGTGAAGTAGATCAGCAATGGGTCTTCGCTTCGGGTCGGCTCAACATTCTCTAACACCGACGATGCGGCAGCCATCTCTTCGTTGTAGGAGATCCAGCCCCGTTTTTCACCCCGTACAACCACCAGGTGTTTCAGATCAGGACAGCCACCGGCAACCTCGTCTACTTTGCTGGCGTTCTCTTCGTCAGTAATCGCCATTACGGCCTCGGCGGTGTTGATGCGGTACTCAATGTCCTTGGGCGTCAAGAGAGTGGTGCCGGGCATGGGCAACGCGCCTAGCTTCATAAGTCCCAGCATCACCACATACCACTCCGGAATCCGTGGCAACATGATGAAAACCCGGTCACCCTTCTTGATGCCCCGGTCCCTGAGGGCGTTGGCGTATTTGTTGGAGAGAATTTTCAGGTCCCAAAAACTGTGGTGCTCAACGCTATCTCCGCTGGGATTCACCGATATCAGGGCCAGTTTGGTGCGGTCTTCGGCCCATTTGTCCACCACATCAAACCCAAAGTTGAAGAATTCAGGCACATCAAGCCGGTCATTCTTAATGGCAGTTTCGTAATCTGGCATGTTGGTGGCGATGTCTCTCATAAGTCCTCTAAGTCCTTCACGGCTTTGATGGATTGTCGGCCTATTCTACACGGTAGGCCCAGCCTGGGAAAGAATTCACATTGTTACTAAACTGGGGTGCATGGGTATAATTCCGACAATGTACTCATGGCAAGAGGAGACTCAAAATGGCTGATAGGTTATCCGACAGCTTAGATGGAAAGACAGCCCTGGTCACCGGCGGAGGGTCTGGCATTGGCCGAGCGACTGCTCTGGCCTATGCCAACGACGGCGCACGGATCGTTGTGGCCGACGTGAACGTTGAGGGTGGAGAGGAGACGGTTCAGCTGATCAAAGAGGCGGGCGGCGAAGCAATCTTGGTTCACGCCGACGTCTCCAGACCTGAAGACACCCAGGCTATGGTCGCCCAGGCCGTTGAAACATTCGGCAGCTTGGACTGCGCCTTTAACAATGCTGGCATCGGTGGCGGCAGGGACCGAAATCTCACGGCAGATTACCTTGAAGAGGACTGGGACCGGGTCATGTCCATCAACCTTAAGGGCGTTTGGCTGTGCATGAAGGCAGAGATTCCCCAAATGTTGAAGCAGGGCAAGGGTGCCATTGTTAACACCGCATCGATTGCCGGTCTTGTTGGTCTATCCGGCACCGTGGCCTACGTTGCCGCCAAGCACGGCGTTACCGGACTGACCAAGGCGGCGGCCTTGGAATATGCCAAGGCTGGTATCCGAATTAATGCTGTCTGTCCTGGATACATCGAGACCCCGTTAATCGAAGGT
>CAVODA010000106.1:0-5672 GCA_963694265.1 Dehalococcoidia bacterium | reverse complement strand
AGGTGAAAGCTCAGACGCTAGCTAGCCGCAAACGCTACAACCGCATGTTGGGGGAGTCCCAGAACGCCGACATTTCCCTCTAATCTCTCCTTTACGAAAGTGTCCCACTTTTGCTGGTTGCCAACAGGTTCTGCAGTGGTTATGGCTGCCAGGATCATGGATGAATCTGCCGGCGGACAGATTCTGGTTTCTGAACTGCTGCGGCAGGTGGCTAATGGTCCCTCCAACTTGGAGCACGAGTACACAGATTTTGGTCAGCGCACCCTAAAAGGGTTCGATGAAGAAGAGCATATTTTTGAAGTCTTGTGGCAGGAAAACAAACCCTAGCATCTGACTTCTAGTTTTAGCAGGTATTTAAAAAGCGCCCCGGCTTAATTGCCGAGGCGCTTTCTTGTTACTTGGTTGTTGCCTGAAATTTTGGCTAAGGCGAGGGTTGCCGCTATCGGTGCATCAACTGCCAATCTAGAGATCCCAGGTTGAATGTGATCCGGCGAAAGCCTTCCGAGTATTTCAGTCCGGTCTTCTCTTTGTGACGGCCCGAGTTGTTCTTAATCCGTTCCAACCTTTGTTCTCGGTCGGAAGACATCTGACTAACGTGGGCACCAAGGGAATCTACTTTGATATCCAGGTAAGGCTGGATATCAACAAAGACGTCTGGCTCTTCACCGCCCCACAAGTAAGCCTGCTCCACGCGGTGTGGCTCTAGTCCTTCTTCTGTTAACTGCTCCGGAAAGTGTTGGTAGCTCCACGCGTAGCTGAAGGCTGCGTCCAAGGCCACCTGTCCACTCTTGCGGTGGTCACGGTGAGTGTGTGAGGTGCTCCGGTACGGGTCAATACAGAGGATAATGTCTGGCTTGAAGCGGCGTATCTCCCGCGTAACCTGACTGCGAAACAGCATAGTGTCTTCCAGCCCGCCGTCTGGGTGCCCAAGGAAAACAACGTCGGTAACACCAACTATGTCAGATGCGTTGTGCTGCTCTATAACCCTGGTGGCGGCCAGCTTTTCTGAGGTCATATCCCGGTCGCCGGTGCCTTTGTTGCCGTTGGTGCACATGACCACAGCAGCCACGGTGCCAAATTCCTTGACCCATTTGGCCAGAGAGCCGCCGCATCCGCCTTCGCAATCGTCTGGATGGGGCGTAATAGCCATGGCTCGCTTGGGCGCAGTTGTTAGTATTTCCATCCAGTTATTGGTGCTCTCCTCGCAGAGGTTGGTGGGCCACAGCTAGACTGCGTCCCGCCAGCCATTATACGTAATCCAAAACGTATGGTGTGGGAAAATTCACAGGATACTTTCTATATATAGAAAGATACCCAGCGTATCTGCGCCAAATAAAAGGGGCCTAAGTCTCCGAGCAAGTTAACTTGCGGAGAGGGTCTTGGTGATGCCGAGGGGTGTTGCGGCATAGCGGCCGGAGCGGCCGGGTATTCGTTCTAGCCAGCCAAACTTGGAGCGGGCTGCATTGCGTAGAGTCTGTGTGAAATTACCCGGTTTACGCCAGCCGGCCAAATCAAAGAGCCAGGCTAGGTGGTCGGCATTCACCCCGTCTACCCCAAAATGGTGGCTGGCGGCAACCGCGGCCACCACCACTCGGCGCATGTCGCCCAGAGGATTGGCTTCCCGGCAGAATGCTACAAAATCTGCTTGGCCACTTTCGGATAGAAACTCCGGCGGCACGGACGGCGCTTGGCTGTTGCTATTTTCTTCATCGGATCCAGAGCTGGCGAACCCGGAGTCGGCTGACTCAGCGTTGGCAGACCCTGCGTTGGTTTCAGGGGCTGGTTCAGGGATTGGCTCAGTGGGCGGTTGAACGGGTTCTTCGCTGACAACTGGTGGCGCTGGCTCGGGTTGCTCAATGGTCTGCAGAGCGGCAGTTTCCGGCGCTGCTGGTGCCACAGGCTCCGGGGCCGTTACGGCTGCAGAAAGCACAGTCGGCGCAACGGCGGTACTTTTTTCCGCCGCGCTGGTCGCCACAATCCCGTTGGCGTCGCCGCCGTCAGACGATGCTGCCTGCATCAACTCTCGAGGGAGGTCTCGCAGTACCATCCCCACAACCTCGTGCAGCACTTCTGACTCTTCCGACTCAAAAGTTATATGTGCGTTGTTGGGCAACGATATGGAGACTTTAACCATGTTTACACTTAAACCAAAGGTAAGAGGATACCCATGTAGGATACTGAATAGTATCGTACCGCACGGCCTGTACAAAGGCAAACAGTGTACTGGGTATAAGTGTAAGTCTGGGGACTGCCGAGTTAGGCGTGCACCAGGCGTGCGTTAGGTTTGGCGGAAGGCGGCAGGCTAGATGGTCTGCTTGAGCCTGATGGCCAGGGATCTGGTCATGCCGGGTACCGATGCCAAATCGTCCACGGCAGCCTCTTTGATACCCTTTAGAGTACCGAAGCGACGCATGAGCATTCGCTTCCTTTTGGGACCGATCCCAGTGACGTTATCAATGGGGGATTTCAAGCTGGCCTTGCTGCGCAGATTCCGGTGGAAGGTGATGGCAAACCGGTGGGCTTCATCCCGTATTCGCTGCACCAGATAAAGGGCTTGGGAGTCTCGTGGCAGAATGATCGGCTCTGGAGTGTGGGGAACGAACAGCTCCTCATTCTCTTTGGCCAAAGACGCCAAGGGAATGTCATCAATTCCCATTTCCAAGAATACTTCCAAGGCGGCGGACAGTTGTCCTTTGCCGCCGTCGATGAGCACCAGATCTGGAATTACTCCAAAGCTATCGATGCTGGCAGCTTTGCCGCCCTCTCCAACTTTCTCCGCATCTTTTTTTGATTCTTTCTCCGCGGCTCGTGCGGTGGCCAAACGCTTGAAGCGGCGTCGCAGCACCTCACGTATGCTCTCAAAGTCGTCAACGCCGTCCACCGTCTTAATTTTGAAGCGGCGGTAGTGGGCCGGTTTGGGTTTGCCGTCTTCAAACACCACCATGCTGGCAACGGTGTTGTTGCCCTGGATGTGGGAGATGTCGTAGCACTCCATACGGCGGAGGGGCAGGGGCAGACTTAATTCTTCCTCTAGGTCTGCGGCGGCCTGCTGGACGATGTCGTTGTCACCCATCCAGGTGACTCTATGCTGGGTTAGCCCCTGCTCGGCGTTTGCGACCACTGTATCCAGCAACTGCTTGTGGATACCCCTCTGGGGGGAAATAAGCCGCACAGCGCCCTCACGGACCTCACGCAGCCATTCTGTGATGGCCTCCCAGTCCTCTGGCATATGCTGAATTACTATTCTTGGTGGCACGACCAGGGCTGCTGTCTGGTAGAACTGCTTAACAAACTGCCCGAGGACCAGTTCTTCAGGGTCGTCCTGGGTGCCTTCCATGAAAAAGTGGTCGCGGCCAATCAGTTTGCCCTTACGGATGAAGAACACTTCCACCCAGCTCTCATTGCCGCCCTGAGCCATGGCAATCACGTCCATGTCGCTCACTGGGTTGGCTTCAACCTTCATGCGTCGCTCTTCAACCACCCTGTCTACGGCCTTGATGCGGTCGCGGAGGACGGCTGCGCGTTCAAACTCCAGGTCTTCCGACGCCTGTTCCATGTTCTTCTTCAGGTCGTCGGTCACTTCAGCGGTGTCACCGTTCATGAACATGACCACCTGGTTGATTACCTTGGCGTAGTCTTCCTTGCTCGCCTGGCCCGTGCAAGGGGCCACGCAGCGGTTGATGTAATACTCCAGGCAGGGCCGGGCATCTTTGCCGGTGATGGTCTTGGTGCAGGACCGGTAGGGGAACAACCGTTTGACTAGGTCCATGGTCTTACGAACGGTGCCGGAAGTGGCAAAGGGGCCGAAGTAGTTGGCACCGTCTTTGAGTACTCGCCGGGTGATGTACACCCTGGGGAATTCCTCGTTGACGTCAATCTTGAGGTAGGGGTAGGTCTTATCGTCCTTCAGCCGGGCGTTGTAGCGGGGTTTGTACCGCTTGATGAGTGTGTTCTCAAGAATTAACGCCTCTGAAGCAGACTCGGTAACAATGTACTCAAAGTCATGGAGGTGCCCCAACATGCGGCGAATCTTGTTGGGCAGGTTTTTGGGCGAGCCAAAGTACTGACGAAGACGGTTGCGGAGGATGGCAGCCTTGCCCACGTACAACACGGTACCCCGAGGATCCTTCATCAGATAGACGCCAGGAAGCTCTGGGGTCGCCCGTAAACGCTCTTCAACCAGCGGTAATGCCATGGAGAATCCTAGAGGACTATTCCCAGGACTATTAGGGCAGCCACAATCACTGAGGTGAGGGTCAATATGCGGCGGAACTCAGCGCCGACGTACAGGTAGGCCGCCGGGCGCTCGCCCCGAAGCCGATTCTGTCCCTGTCCGGCGAATTCACCACGGGGAGTCCGGGCTACCGGTGAGGGTCGAGGTTCTCTGGGGGCTCGTGCAACCGCTGCTACGGCACCGGCGTCTTCCCCTTCAGAAGCGGATATCTCAGCATCATCTACGCCTGCAGTAACGGCAACCGCGTCATCATCCTCGGGTACGTCAAATTGCTGACGTGTGCCGGGTATCCCGCTGGGTCCTTTTTGAATCTTTTTCCGCTTCAGTTGTCCCTGCCGGGATGCAGTGCGACGACTTTTTCCAGCCATGAGCAGGTATCTCCTGAGAGGGTGTAATGTTATCTAAAATTGGGCCGACCAAAGCAATGAAGGAGTCTAACATTGGACTCCAACATACGACTCTAACCAACCAGTCAACTATATCAGCTATCAAAAAAAAAGGGCAGTCCGCAAGCACGTATTAATGGCATAACTGCCGTTTTCGTCGTGCCGGACTGACCTTTTGCCATCACCTGATAATTTAATCCCTGACGTAATCCCTAAGGAAGAGATTCACGCTTGATTCACGTTAAAAATCAGGCTCTGGGGTGGCTCTTGGCGTATTCCTGTTGCACGTAACCGGTGGTCAGGTGCGTGTACACCTGAGTGGTGGAGATGCTGGAATGGCCGAGCAACTCTTGAACGTGCCTAAGGGAGGCCCCGTTCTGCAGCAGATGGGTGGCAAAGCTGTGCCGTAGGGTATGCGGGGTGATGTTCTGTTGGATGCCAGCCTTCTGCGCGTAGGTCTTGAGGATCGTCCAAACCCACTGGCGGGTGAGCCTTTCACCCCGGTGGTTGACGAACAAAGAAGGCTCGGATCGGCGATGTCCCAAGAGCGCAACTCGGGCGTTTTTCAGGTAGCGCCTCAGTTCTTCCAAGGCCTTGGGGTACAGGTGGACCAATCGCTCTTTGGAGCCCTTACCCATGCAGCGGATATACGACTCTGAGAGGTCTACGTCTTGCGTGTTGAGTGACACCAGTTCGCCAACGCGGAGGCCGGTGGCATAGAGCAGTTCCATGATTACAGCGTCGCGGTGCCCTTCGTTGCTGCCTGATTTGTAGGCTGTGTCCAGCAGGGTGGTCACGTCTTTTTCGGGCAGGAACTTGGGCAGGGTGCGGCCGACTCTGGGCGAACCCAGGGACTCGGTGGGGTCTTCGGTGATGATGTTGTTCTCCGACAAGAAGCCGAAGAAAGATTTGATGGAGGCTACTTTTCTGGCGGTGGTTGTGTCGCGGTAGGCCTTGCGTACGCGTAAGTCCTCAATGTATTTGTTGAGGATGTTGATATCTACAGTTGCCCAGACTTGGGTGGAGTTTCCATTGGAATTACCGTTGCCATT
>CAVODA010000105.1:0-5735 GCA_963694265.1 Dehalococcoidia bacterium | reverse complement strand
TTTCCCTTCCACAATCGCTGAAGGGGAAGGATTTTTTGTGCCTCATTTCGTTTTTATTATTTCGGCTGCGGGCTATAGTCCGAGTTCGGACAAGCCTGGGTGGTCGTCCGGGCGGCGGCCGAGGGGCCAGTGGTACTTTCGATCCGGCTCGGCTATGGGCAGGTCGTTGACGCTGGCCAGGCGGCGGAACATCAGGCCGTCCTCGTTGAACTCCCAGTTCTCGTTGCCGTAGGACCGGAACCAATTGTCGGAGTCGTCGTGCCATTCGTAGGCGAACCTGACGGCGATACGTATATCGTTAAAGGCCCACAGTTCCTTAATCAGCCGGTAATCCAGCTCTCGGGCCCATTTTTGCTGTAGAAATTGGATGATGTGAAAGCGGCCGGAGATAAACACATCACGGTTACGCCAATCGCTGTCGACGGTGTACGCCGTCGCCACCCTTTCAGGGTCGCGTGTGTTCCAGCCGTCCTCCGCCATGCGGACTTTTTGGGAGGCGGTCTCTCGGGTGAAGGGCGGTGCCGGCGGGCGGACATTTGGGTTGGTGGACATTCTGATTCTCCTGGGGTGGCTGGTGGTTTGGATGCCATTGGTTGCTCGCCGGATGCAGAACGCTAGATGTAGGCGATTGCTGCGCCTCCGCCAGCTACTAGGGCCACCACCATCCAAGGTGGGGTCTTCCAAAACATCAGCAGCCCCAGAGCGCTGACCGTCAAGGCAAAATCTTCGGGCGTTTCCACAGCACTGGTCCAGACCGGGTTGTAGAGGGCGGCGAGCAGTAGTCCTACCACTGCGGCGTTGACGCCATTCAAGGCCGATCGAAAGACTTCTTTCCTGCGTAAGAGACCCCAAAATGGCAGGACTCCGGTTATAAGCAAGAACGAGGGCAGGAATATCGCGATCAGAGCCAGCCCTCCACCGACGATCCCTCCAGGCCCAGGACTTATAACCGCGCCCATATAAGCGCTGAAGGTGAACAGGGGGCCTGGCACGGCCTGTGTCGCTCCGTAGCCAGCGACAAACTCGGCGTTGGTCATCCAACCTGGTCCCACGACCTCAGATTGGAGCAGAGGGAGCACCACGTGTCCGCCACCAAAAACCAATGAGCCAGAACGGAAGAAACTATCGAAGATTGCCAGCGTCTGGTTCGATTCCAATTGCCGTGCGAAGGGCAATCCGGCCAGTATCGCGAAGAAGAGCACCAGCGCAACGATGCCAATCCACTTGGGAATGAACGTCGAAAGAGAGTCCTTGCTAGCCGGGACAGTGTCCGCCTTGAGCAACTTCCAGCCGGCGAATCCCGATACCAGAATTATAAAGACCTGCATGGTCGCGGACTGCCAGGCCAGAGCCGCAATAGCGGCAACGATGACGATGGTTGCCCTTTCCCGGTCCGGCGCAAGACTTCTGCCCATGCCCCAAACCGCCTGGGCCACAACAGCCACCGCGGCCAGCTTTAGCCCGTGTAGCCAGCCAGCGTCAATGACATCGAACTCCTCAACCCCATAGGCGAACAGCACCAGAGCCAACGCCGATGGCAAGGTGAATCCGATCCAAGCAGCCAGCCCGCCCGCCATCCCGGCGCGGATGTAGCCAACGGCGATGCCCACCTGGCTGCTGGCCGGACCCGGCAAGAACTGGCAAAGAGCAACCACGTCGGCATAGCTGGTTTCATCCAGCCAACGCCTTTGGACGACGTACTCCTCACGAAAATAACCTAGATGGGCGATGGGGCCGCCGAATGAAGTTAGACCAAGCCTTAGGGCGACCCACAGCACTTCAAATACCGCCCACCTGGGTTTGGGTGATTGAGTTGAGATGGCAGCGCTCTCGTCCTCCGCAGGCCCCTCGGGACTACCCCCCGAAACTGGGCCATCCGGTTTAGGCGAATCGTTCATCTACGTTCCTTGGTTTAAGTTCCACTTTGGGGATTTTCATCCCAGCGGGTTAAGCCGATTGTGTGTGGAACTTTGGCATGACCTCTTTGCCAAACCGCTCCAACTGTTCAATCATCACTTCTAATGGCGTGCCCTGTCGGCCGCACCCAACGTGCATGTACTCAAGTCCGGGGTACCGGTCTTGAAGCTCCATTAGTTTGTCGGTAACCATCTCGGAGGTGCCGCAGAGCCAGGAACCCGCCGCTACAGCGTCTTCCATGGTGGGCAACCCGGCGGTGGGCGCGCGCTTGGGGTCGTTCAGAGCGTCCAGCATCTCTGGAGTGAAGCCACGGAAGAAGCCCAAGGGGCCGAACATCTTCATGTCCTCTTCCAGGTATTTGCGCGACTGGTTGATGGCATCTTTCTCGGTGTCGGCGATGAACGTGGGCAGGCCAATGGTCAGCCTGCTGCCCAGTTGAATGTCTTTGTAGCCGTGGTTTACCAAGGTTTCTGTCCAGCGCTTGATGATCTCTTCGGACGGACCACCCGTAACGGCCCCGCCGCCAACCACCGGCTGGATGCCGTGTTTGGCCATGAAATCCATAGCTGGCTGGCTGGCGCTGACCATGGGCTGCCAGGTTTCTACTGGTAGGGTTTTTGGCCGAGGAACCAGGGTAAGCTCCTTCAGTGTGTAACCCCGGTAGGGCACCTCCGGCGGCAGCGTGTAGTGCTTACCCTTGTGCGAGAAGGACTCCTCATTGAAGGCCTTCATGATGATCTCAACCTGTTCTTCAAAGATCTCTCGGTTGAGTTCGTTGTCGATGTCGATGCTGGGGACTCCGAAGGTGTTGACCTCGCGGGAGTGGTAGCCCCGGCCCACGCCAAAAATCACCCGGCCATTGGTCAGAATATCGGCCGTAGCGTAGTCCTCGGCCAGTCGCAGTGGGTGCCACATGGTGTTGATGTTGAAGCCACAGCCAAATTTCAGGTTCTTGGTGATATTGGCCAGGTGAACGTAGAGCAAAAGCAGGTTTGGTATGGTCTCGTTGCCCTCGTGCTGAAAATGGTGTTCCGCAGCCCAGAAGCTGTGGTAGCCAAGGTCGTCCATAACTTTGACCAGTTTCTCAACACGGTCATAGATAGTGATCAGGTGTTCGTTTGGAAAGCGACGGTCATTGAGGGCAGTGGCCCCCAGTCCCAGGTCGCCCAGATCCACGTGTCCGGCATACAAGCTGCCAAAGTGCTTGAGCATGTTTTTGTCCTCGTTTTAAATCGGCTTCTGACATTCTAATGATGCGTGCCTGCTTGTCAAACAGGCGGGCAGTTGACGCTGGGTGGCCTCACCATTATTATCTGGGCCTGCGATGCAGCGGCCTGGCGTCACCGAATAACGGCCAGATGTAAATTGGGGAGATAGATTATGAAGTACGACGTGATAGTTGTCGGGGCTGGTTCGGCCGGCTCAATCATGGCTTCTCGGCTTAGCGAAGACTCTGACCGCTCCGTTCTCCTGTTGGAGGCTGGCCCGGACTACCCCGAGTTTGAGCAACTGCCCGACGAGGTGAAATTCGGTTACGCCACCGCCACAGACATCATGACCAGCGATCACAACTGGCAGTACTGGGGCAAGGCCACTGAGACCTCGCCTCCCATGATGGTCCCTCGTGGCAAGGTAACCGGCGGCTCCAGTGCCATTAACGGCCAGGTGTTCCTGCGCGGCGTGCCCGAGGACTACGACTCGTGGGCAGCCATGGGCAACGATGAGTGGGGTTTTACCCAATGTCTTTCCTACCTCCGGAAGATAGAAACGGATACCGACTTTCCGGAAGATGATTTTCATAGTAGCGACGGCCCGATAATCGCCCGCAGGTTCAAACAGGACGAGCTAAACCCCGACCAAGCGGCGTTCCAGACCTCCTGCCGGGCCGCTGGCTTCCCAGAGAGTCCCGATCACAACCACCCAGAGGCGTCGGGAATCGGGCCGATTCCGTTCAATAACCCAAACGGAATCCGGTTCAGCACCGCCCTGGGCTACTTGAACCCGGCCCGACACCGACTCAACCTGACGATTAGGCCCAACTGCACCACCCGCCGGATAATATTTGAAGGCAAGAAGGCGGTTGGCGTTGAAGTCGAGTCTGGCGGTGAGGTCTTTGTGGCTGAAGCCGACCAGATCATCCTCAGTTCCGGTGCCGTTGGCTCGCCCCAGATCATGCTGCTGTCGGGCGTTGGCCCCGCTGCCCACCTACAGGAGATGGGTCTGCCAGTGGTGCATGACCTGCCCGGCGTCGGTCAAAACCTGCGTGACCATCCCATGATTTATGTGACCTTCAAGACCAAGGCAGACTTTCCCCTTGACGGCTTTTCCCCCAGGGTTCAGATGGGCCTGCGTTGGACGGCAGACGGCTCGGAATACCGTAATGACCTGATGATCCTGATGCAGTCCTACGCCACAGAGCGCATCGACCGGGGCGGCGACCGCATGGAACCCCTGGGCGTCCGCATGCTGGGCGTGCTGGACCTGGCCATGGGCTCCGGGGAACTGAAACTGACCTCCACCGACCCAAACGTGCAGCCGTCTCTGGAGTACCACTATCTGGAAGATCCGTTCGACAAACTGAGAATGCGGGAGATGGTGCGCACCTGTGTCAGCATCGGCGAGGGCGAAGGGTTCCGGGACATAGTAGATCACCGGATTGAACCCACCGAAGAAGAACTGTCTTCAGACGACGCTCTAGACGCGTTCTGCGCCAGAGACGTCACCACCGGCCAGCACATATCCGGCACCTGCAAGATGGGGCCTGATTCAGATGGGATGGCAGTGGTGGACCAACACGGTCGGGTCCACGGGATAGAAAACCTGCGCATCGCCGACGCCTCGGTCATGCCCAACTGCATCCGCGCCAACACCAACGTCACCACTATGATGATTGGCGAGCGCATAGCAGACTTTATTAGAAACTGGGGCTAGCCTAAAGCTCGGCCAACAACGGGAGTTTGTAGGCCTTGGCGGCGGTGTCGTGGAACAGCAGCGCCTTCTCGGCGTCGGAGAAGTCACGCGTTATTCGCTTGAAGGAATTCCAGATGACCGAGTAGGAATAGGAATTCTTGTCCACGGGGAAGTTGCTCTCAAACATGCACCGTTCCGGCCCAAAGGTCTCGATGGTGTGCAGATAATAGGGTCCAGTGGTCTTCGATAGTTCCGTTGAAGACGGCGGGAAGGGTCTGGTATCCCAGTCGAACCCGCTGACCCGGTTGCCTAGCCCGCCAACCTTGACCACAATGTTTGGCCGCTCCGCCAGGGTGGTCATATCTTTCTTCCAGACTTCAAAAACCTCGTCCCGGTGACCGGCGTAAGGGCCAATCCCCAATGGACGTCCAATGTGGTTCAGGATGAAGACCGCGTTGGGGAATGCGTCTGCCAGTTCAGCCAACTCCAAGACCTGCGGGTGGTAGACCAGGGCGTCAAAGCCGTAGCCCATCCCCGTTAGCACGCCGAACCCCTCTTTGAAATTGGCGCTGGCCATCATCCCTGGGTAGCCGGAGCGGTGGGAACGTAGGGGTTCAAACTCGTCCCAACTGCATGTATGACGTACGCTGCGGAAACGGCCGCCGCCAGCAATCTCCATAGCTTCCAGCACCGGCTTTACAGCCGCGCCCAGGTTCAGGTCTGCATAGCCAACTATCCCTGCTGCCACCCGTGTTGGGCCGTAGCCACCGCTGTCGCTCTGTGCGCCAAGGCCATTGACCCACTCAACTTCGCCAACGGGTTTCATTTCAGTTGGGCCTGCCGCCCGGTACATGGAGTCAACCTCCACGAATAAAGTTTGCACCACGTTGTGGCCTGACCCAAGATCT
>CAVODA010000104.1:0-5776 GCA_963694265.1 Dehalococcoidia bacterium | reverse complement strand
GCTGGTAGGCCAGACCGATCTCGCACCGGCGGTTGGGACATGTCATTGTTCCAGAGGAAGTCTCCTTTTCGGGAGACCCTTCCGGTTTCAACCAAACGGTCGATTGCCTCATCCATGGTTGTTTGCAGTTTCTTGTTCGGCCGAGATACGCCGGCGGCAGTGTAGATGCGGCGAGCGGTCTCCAATATGTGCACCGGACTCTCCATATCAACCACCCGTGTGGCCCAAAGCAGGAGCGATACAGGAGTAGCGTCGGACAAATCTTTGTCCGACGCCTTGAGCCGTATCTTGGCGATCTGATACTTGGCAACCTGGATGGTTGGCTCCGGTTCCGGGACTTCATCACGGATGATCACCGAGGGAGGCTCAACCGGCTCAGGCTCCTGCATTGCGACCGGGATTGCCGCCGGTGTTGGCGCTTCATAGGCGTCGATTGCCGCCATGACCCGTTCCAGTTCTCGCTGCGGGTTGTTGGCCCACTCCGGACTCCAGGCCCGGTGCAGACGCCAACCGAGTCCTTGCAGCACCTGGGGGCGCAGGCGGTCACGGTCACGGGCTGACCTGGCGCTGTTATAAGACGGGCCATCGCATTCGATGCCCAAGATGTAGCGGCCAGGATGGTCGGGGTCGGATACTGCCAAGTCAACGGTGCCGGTGCCCCATCCCGGAGACTCCGAAACCATGTAGCCCTTGGCAGAAATCGTGTCCGCCACTGACTTTTGGAAGCGTCCTGCTGTTTCTGTATCTGATTCAGATTCGCCGTCTTCGGTAGCCGTGGCTAGGATACCCCGGTTGGCGAAGGCCAGGAACGTTCGCAATGCACGGACGCCTTGGGAGTTGGTCCGGTTCAAGTCTATATCGTCCTCGGTCATGTTGGTGAACACTTCGCAGCGCCGTCTGGCCCTGGTAATCAGGACGTTGAGGCGGCGTTCTCCACCCTCGCGGTTCAGGGGACCAAAATTCAGGTCAACACGCCCGTCGTCCGCTCGTCCGTAGCCGATGCTGACCAAAATCACATCCCGTTCGTCCCCCTGCACAGTCTCCAGGTTCTTAACGAAGAAGGGTTCATCCGGGTGCGAGGCAAAGAAGCTCTCTTTAGATGGGTCGGCTTCTCGCAAAGCATCAAGTTGGTCCAGGACCTCCCTGGTTTGGGCCATGCTGAAGGCCGCCACACCCAGGGACAATTCAGGCTTGGTCCTGGCGTGTTCCATCACTGTTCTGGCTACGGCTTCCGCCTCCAGTGGGTTGGTGCCGGTGGTGCCGCGGCCGTACAACGTGTCTGGTAGGTGATGGTAGAACAGACCGTTTTCTTCTCGACCGGCGTCGGGGCTGGGGAACAAAACCAACCCGCCGCCGTAGAACTCCTGGTTGGAGACTGCGATTAGCGAGTCGTGGCGGCTGCGGTAGTGCCAGCGCAGCATCCGCGTAGGAGCGTTCTGTGCCGAGAACAAACCCAGAATGCTCTCAATATCGCTGGTCATATCGTCGTCAGAATTCTCTTCCGTGGCGACTGCTGTCTCAAAGAATGGTGTTGGCGGTAGTTGCTGGCTGTCGCCTACGACCACTACCTGTCCGCTACGCATTACCGCCCCCAGGGCATCCACCGGTTTAACTTGGCTGGCCTCGTCAAAAATCACCAGGTCAAACTTGATACCGCCAGGGCTGAGGTAGGCGGCGATCGAAAGCGGGCTCATCATGAAGACGGGTTTTATCGCCTGGATGGGGTTGCCCGCCCGCTCCAGTAGTTGGCGGATGGGCAAGTGACGGCGGCGTAATTCAAACTGCCGGCGCAACACGGCAAGCTGTCCGCCTCCCTGGTTCCGGGGCATGCGCTCCCAGTGAGCCTGGGCCAGCCGCGCGCGGTTATGCTCCAGTATCCGGCGGTCCAGGTCTTGGAAGCTCTCCCGGACCTGATCGTGAGCCGCGCCGTCAAATGATCGCAACTCGTTTCGTTCTCGCAGCGCCCGTTCCCATAAACCCTCGAACCAAGCATGGTCATAGGCGTCGCGTAAGGCGTTTTCTCCGGTAGTCCACTGGTAGGCCGAGTCAATCATTCCATCTAGGCCTTTGGCCTGGCAATCGGCGCTCTGGACGTTCAGGCGGACCATGTCATGGACGCCTTCCATCCGGTCCAGGCAATTCATGGGCAGATAGAGTTGCTGCTCAAATGTCTGGTCGGCCAAGTCTCCGGACTGCTGGAACCTTCGGAAGACATCTAACTGCAAGGCCGAGGCCACGTCGGACGCCGCTCTACGGAGTTCAGTGGTGACGGCTTCAACGTTGTTGGCAATCTCGGTGAGTTGGTTAGAGACCGGACCCCAAGACAGGTAATTCAGTAGTCCGGTGGGCATCTGACCACCGGATACGTCATTGTGCAATTCCAGCAGCCAGTCGGTGATCTCAGCTAGCTGTGGCCAATCTGAGTCCACGCCCCGCCAGCGAGAGCCAAATAGCTCAGTTCCAACGGAGCTGTGTCCGTCGAATATTGACTCGTTGAACTGATGCGACTGTACCGCTACGACCATGGCCAGCAGTTCTTTGCCGCTGTTTTTGCCGCCCGGAACTTGTAGTCCGCTGAGCTTTTCTTTGGTGCGGCGGAAATCGGCCCTGAGGAACCGCCACGGTTTGGCTCCTTGGTTCTCCAGCACCAGCCGGTCGGCAGCCAAATCCTGCTCCCAGGCGCTCGCCTGTAGAGATGGCCCATACTCAGACTTCAGCGCAGCCATGGCAGTGCCTGCCGTCACCAAGCTGCGGATATCATCTGGGTGTTCGGTCCAGTGGTCATGCTTGGGATCAACGTGCTCCATGTTGGGCGCTTGGGCTGCCCGGTGCGCGGCCGCCGATAGCTGATCTGTCTCGGCCAGTGTTGTAGGCTCCGCCAGCCACATGGTTTGCACCAGGCGATTGGTAGGGCTGGGCATGGCCAATAGTGCCACTTTGTAGGCTTCCAATTTGGCTTTCAGGTCGTCTTGAGCCGCTGGCAGCAGCTCCGTTAGTTTTGCGCCCCAGAATGGGTGTTCTTTGGGCGGCCCCATGGCGGTGACCCTGGCCTGTAACTCTTCAACCAGTCCGCGCTTGCGGCGGTACTCGGCCTGAGACCACTGGCTGACGCTGGTGATGGGCGTTTCCGGTGACTGGATATGGGTAGTCGTCAGTAGTTCTCCAGCCGCCTGGAACGGGGTGACACCCGATTCGCCGACAGCCTGGTTTATGGCATTGCTGTAGCCGTTCAGCCGGTCCCGAAGGCGGACGAGTTCGGATACATCTTCGGCCACTGCCCCAGTGCGCGGACGGCCTAGGTTCAAGGTTCGAGCCAATTCGTCCAGTACCATCTTCTTGGCTGTTTTTTGGCTGTGCAGTTCCATGCAGGCGTCGCCCAATCCCACGTTGTCCAAGCGGCGTTTCACCACTTCTAACGCGGCCATTTTTTCCGACACGAATAAGACCGTGCGGCCATTACCAACAGCCTGGGCGATCATGTTGGTGATGGTCTGGGATTTTCCCGTTCCCGGCGGGCCTTGGACAACCAGGTTCATGCCCTGGTTCACGTCCATCAGCGTCAAGGTCTGGGAGCCGTCGGCATCAACCACGTGATAGCTGTCGCCAGGGGCTAAGAACGAATCTAGGTTATCGTCGCCACTCACCAATGGCGGGGCTTCGTCGAACCCGTCTTCCAGCAATGACTCAATGATTGGGTGCTCGGCAGGGGATGCGTCGTCAGGCCAGGCCTCAATGTCCAGGTCCCGGTACATCAAGAATTTGCTGAAGGAGAAGAAACCCAAGGCAACCCGGCCACGATCAACAGTCCAGCCCCTCAACCCACTGACGGATTCGGCTACCGAGTTGAAATACTCGTCAATATCCAGGACTTCGGTGTCGGGCAGCTCTGCGAGTGCAATCTCGAACTCCAGCCGTAGTTTTTCTCTGAGCGATACGTTGGATTCGGGGTCGTCTCCGGTGTGGCGCAAGAGGAAACTTCCCCTGGGGTTGGTCCGCTCCATACTGACCGGCAGCAGCACCAACGGAGCGAGACGAGTCTCGGCGCGGGCCCCGTTGTCGACCCATTCCAGCATTCCCAGCGCCAAGAAAAGGGTGTTCACGCCCTGCTCTTGCAGGAAAGAGTTGGCCAGACGGTAGGTGGAGAGCAGGCGGCGATCCAGGTCTTCTGCTGGGTGTGCGGTATTCAACTGAAAGTCGCGCTTGCGTGTGCCACCATCAGCCCCAGTTTCTGGTAGCAGGACGGCGGTCATATCTTCCTCGTCCAGCGCGGTGATGATGTCCTGCGGGGTGTGGCCCTGAATTCGAGCGCCCCTGGAACGGAGCAGGCGGTAATTCAGCAGTGGGTTTCGCATGCCCAGGTCGAGCAGGTCCCGCCGCGCGGCATCCAGCTTGGCGGCAACCGCAGCGGCATGGGCGTGGTGGGCCTCTGAGAGTTCTTCCACGCTCTGGACCAATGGGCGAATGGCTGACCGAGAATAGTCTGTTCCCAGGTAATCCAGCAGTCCGGCCGGGATGGACTCGGACTTTATCTCTTCGCCTAAACTGCGACGCCAAATAGCGATGGTCTCCAGCTCTGGCCAGGCCTGGGGGCCGGAGATACGACCTCGACTAAACAGCGCATCTCTCAGAGTCATATGCCGGTCAATGGTCCGGATTCGCTCCTGGGATTCTATGATTGCGTTCAGCAAGCCCAGTTGTCCGACCAACTCAGAGGGAGCGGTCCGTAGGCAAATCTCAGTGAGTACGTTCTTGGCGTGGCGGTAGTCACTGGAGAGCAACCGTGTGGGGCCGGTGCCGGAGTGGACCAGCGTTTCACGTACTTGGTCTGCGTCGATGGTCCATGCTTCAGGAGTCAGGAATTGCCCGTGTTCCATGCGGATGAGTGACAGCGCAGTGCCAGCGGATAGCAGTTCATCCAGTTCTTGCTTTTGGTCGTCCCATTCTGAGGCACTGAGGTTTATGCCCTTTAAATCAGGGGCGTCAAGGGCCCGGTGGGCCGCCAGTACGAGTGCGTCCCGTTGGCCCTGACCTCTGGGTGTGGGCAGCCCCATGAATCTGGCAAGCTCGCTGGCAGCGTTCTCCAAACTCTGGAGTGACTGTCTGTTTGGACGGGCCGCCTGGTTTGTATCAGAGATTGTATCGGGAGCTGTTTCTGGGACTGATTCGAGGGCCGGGTCAATAATGGAACCGGCTGCTTGCTCCCCCAGTTCCGATGACTGGTCTTCACTGCTTCCTGTCGACATAACACCACGTTAGCACACCACCCAAAATTCAGACCAGTAGTCTGTTACAGAGCCCGAGTTATTTTGGTCAACATAACTCGACAAACACCATGTTATACTCGAAAAATTACAGGTGATTTACGGGGTGTCAGGCTCGTAGACCTACGCCCAACACCCACGGCATATAAGGGTAAGACAACATGGACGTATTTGACTTGGCACAGATAGTTGATGGCCACAGCAAAAACGGAGAACTCTACCACGAGTTTTTCAAAGCCCAGCGGCTCAGCACTGGGCTCTACGTACTGAAAGCAGGCGAAACCGACCCTCAATTACCGCACACCGAGGATGAGATCTATTACATCGTATCGGGTGCGGGGACGGTCGAGATTGACGGCGAGCACCGCGAAGTGAGCGCCGGAGCGGTGATTTATGTGGAAGAACACGTTGATCACCGTTTTCATACCATCACAGAAGACCTCAGCATAGTTGTAATTTTTGCACCACCTCGCCATTCGATGCGAACTTAAACCGGCGAACTTAAACCTGCGGAC
>CAVODA010000103.1:0-5814 GCA_963694265.1 Dehalococcoidia bacterium | reverse complement strand
CGACTAAACCCCCTGGCCCTGGGTAAGTACACCCTGGGTAATCAACTCAGATACCTGAGTTTCTGAGTAGCCGAGCCACGAGTCCAACGCCGATGTGGTGTGCTCGCCGAGGAGTGGTGCGCGCTCGAAGACCCAGGCGTCAATACTCGCTTCGGGCATGATGGGCGCTCCGGGGTAGGTCAGCTTTCCGGCCACCGGATGGTCGATTTCAACGAAGTAATTGCGGTCCAAAAGTTGCTCCATCTCCAAGATATCTTTCATGGTGGCGACAAAGCTGAAACCCAGCCCGCTCTCTTGTCCGGCCTTGAAGATGTCCACTTTATTGGTTTCAACCAGGAAGGGCAGCATGTAGGCGTCAACCTCGTCGGCGTTTTCCAGCCTGCCGGCACGGGAGAGAAACCTGGGGTCGGACAATTCTTCTCGCCCCATAATCCGGGCCACTTCCGGCCAGCGGTGGTCCGGCCCGGCGATTATGCCAACGTGACCGTCCAGACAGGGGTAGATGCCCCAGGCAGCGCGGCCGTAGCCACGGTTGCCCACGCGACTGTATTCCTGGCCTGAGTAGCTGTATTGCATCAGGGCATTTTCCAAGATGTTGGTGGCGTACTCGGCGATGGCCAAGTCGATCTGTTGGCCCTCGCCCGTTTCTTCGGCGTACATTAAACCAGCCATGGTGGCGGCGAAGGCATTTTGCCCGGCGCCCAACTGGGCCAGAGGCATCCCTTCTTTCAAGGGCTCCTGCTCCGGCTCTCCGGTGATATTCATCAACCCACCCAGGGCGTAGAGGTTCAATTCTGAAGCCTTCCAGTCCCTGTACGGTCCGGTCTGGCCAAAGTTGGAGATGGACGTCATCACCAGAGCCGAATTGACCTTCTGCAATTCTGCGAAAGAAAGACCCAGGCTGTCCATGCCGCCGGGGGCAAAGTTCTCAACCAGAATGTCGGCCTTGGCGGCCAGCTCCAGCAGCACCCGCCGCCCTTCAGAGGATTGCAAGTCTAAAGCCACGCTCTGCTTGGCTGTATTCAGATACAAGAACCAGGCCCCATCTTCAGGCGGAGTTCCTTCCTTTCGTGAAGGGGGGCTAGGTGGAATTACGGTCTTGCCTGAGGCGAACGGCCCCAGCCACCTAATTCCATCGCCGCGTGTGGGGTGCTCTATTTTGAGTACGTCTGCGCCGAGGCCAGAGAGCAACTTGGTGCAGTATGGTCCGGCTATATAGTGGGTCAGGTCCAAGACCTTGACCCCTTCCAGCAATCCTGGCATTTATTTTCTCCAATTGAATAAAACGGGGGCACGGGTTCAGGCAATCTCAGGCAGGAATACCCGCCCAGAGCCGCTGAGATTGTTGCACCGGGCGTAGGGAATTGCAACCACGCCTGGACGCCACGCCTGGCCCTCAAGACTCAATGCATGACTGGTTTATGGTATTCTTCTGCCCACCTGACACGTGACCAATATCGCTCCATTAACGGCCACCAGAACGTAAGATTTTAAGTATCGATTTAGAAAATATTTGTTCAGTAAGAAACCTAGAACTCTTATTGGCAGGAGACAACCTTTATGGAACGCCCTATTTTCCATCCGGTGGGCACCCCGGTAGAACAATTGGACACCCCGGCATTGGTGATTGACCTGGATGTGATGGACCAAAACATCCGCACATTCCAAGGCTATTTCTCAGCCACAACGGTCAAGGCCAGGCCAGTGGTTACCAGCCATCTCTGTCCCCAGATAGCCCACCGACAATTGGACGCCGGCGGGACTGTGGGCGGCATCGCCGTGACCACCTTGGGCGAGGCTGAAGTGTTTGCCAACTCTGGGTTCACCGACATACTCCTGGCCAACCAGGTGGTGACCGTCTCCAAGATCAGACGACTCTGCGCCCTGGCTGGGCAGACCAGCGTTGGTATCGCAGTGGACAACTCAGACAATGCCAAGCAGTTATCGGAGGGCGCAGTTGCAGCAGGGGCCGAGTTGCGAGTGCTCGTTGAAATCGAAGCCGGAATGGGCCGCTGCGGCGTTGCTCCCGGCGTCGATGCTGTCGCCCTGGCCCAGGTAGTAGAAGGGCTGCCAGGCCTAAAGTTTACCGGCATCATGGGCTCTGTGCCCGGCCCTAGAGGCGATTATGACCGGTCCGTCCACGAAGCCAAGTCCCGCGCCAGTCTGCAGATAGTCCTGGATAACAAGATTGCTATGGAACAGACTGGCTTGTCTGTTGCCGTGGTCAGTGTCGGCGGCACTCACTGTTACGCCCAGGCGATACAGATGCCGGGTGTGACCGAGGTCCGCGCCGGACGTTATCCGCTGATGGACCACCGACTAAAACCGTTTCTCCCGGAACTCGCCCCGGCGGCTAGGATCCTGGCGTCAGTCATCTCCCATCCGATAGACGGCATGGCAGTGCTGGATGCCGGACACAAATCTACCGCCCCCGACCAGGGACGCCCAGTCCTAGAGGGAATCGACGGCGGAATAGCAACTCGGTTCAGCGCCGAACACGGCATCGTGGAACTGGAAGGCGACGCCCAGACCAAACTCAACCCCGGCGACAAGGCTTGGCTGGTGCCCTACGAACTGGGTGCCACCGTGAACCAATACGACTACTTCAGGGCCTCCAAAAACGGCAAACTGGAAGGCTTCTGGCCCATTTCAGCCAGAGGCCGACTGGCGTAAATCCCCCCAACCCCCTTTACGAAAGGGGGATTAAGGGGGATTTCCCATTGATTACCAAGCGCCAATAGCAAAAACGGAGTTTTTATGAACGAAATTTATCGACCAACACCCGGAACGCCCATGGAAGACCTGGACACACCGTGCCTGATTATCGACATGGACGACCTGGATAACAATATGGACGTCATTGCCAACACCTATGAGGGCAAGAGCACCAAACTCAGAGGGCACTCCAAGAACCACAAGACACCGGCCATCGCCCACCGGCAGATACGCCGAGGTGGCACTGTGGGCGGTGTCTGCGCGGCCAAGGTCTCCGAGGCCGAGGTTATGGTCCACGGCGGAATACCCAGCGTGTTCATCACCTCAGAGATCGTGGAACCCATGAAGATCGAGCGTCTCGCCGCCCTGGCCGACCAGGCCGAGATGCTGGTGGCCTGCGACCAAGCCTCCAATGCCAGAGACCTCTCCAAGGCCGCCCAAGCCAGGGGCGTAGAGATCAGCGTGGTCATCGAACTGGAGACCGGGCTGGCCCGCTGTGGCGTGCGGGATATCGATGCCGGTGTGGCTTTGGCCAAGGAGATTTCGTTGCTGCCCGGACTACGGTTCCGCGGCGTAATGAGCCACCAGACGATTCCAGACATGCCAGACCGGGAAGACCGCGCCGTAGAGGCGGCCCGTACCATCAAGGGCGTGATCGACCTTAAAGATGCCATTGAAGGCCAGGGTATCCCCATTGATATAGTCTCCACCGGAGAGACTTGGAGCTATGACGTTGCGGCCGATATTCCCGGAGTAACGGAGATTCAAGGCGGCAGTTATCTGATGATGGAGACCCACTACAGCTACATGACCGAGTTCCATTACGCAGGGAAAATACTGACCACCATCATCAGTACACCAAGGCCCGGAGTTGCCATTGGCGACGCCGGCGTCCGAGCTGTGAGCAGCCTCTCCGGCATGCCCACTGTGTTTGACCGGCCCGGTGTCACCGTGGAGGCTCTGGACAGCGACCACGCCGTATTCAAGATCGGCTCCGGGGCCAGCCTGAAAGTGGGCGACCAAGTGCTGCTGATACCGGCCCAACAAGACGCCATGGTCAGCCGCTGGGACCGCTTTATCGGTCTACGCAAAGGCAAAGTGGAAGTGGTCTGGGACATCCAAGCCCGTGGTTGTCATAACTAGCAGGCAGTTTTCAGCAAACAGCCGCAAGCTGCTTGGTTGTGGGCTGGCTAATCGCTACCAATCGAAGGCAGATAATAAAAAAATACCCGGCGTTTAACGCCGGGTATTTTCGGTTTCCTGAAAGTTGATTACTGACAGCTATTAACTGTCAGCTACTCCGGTACTGGGCCAAACTCTGACGTGTTCATAAGATGGGTGTTCTGGGCCACCAAAAGGCCACGGACTCGGGGAATGTAGGTGCCTGACCATTCGGGGTCAGCATTGACGGCTTCCTTGCCTTCTTTCAAGTGCTTCAGGTCCCTGTAGGCCCAGATGTGGGTCACCTGGTTCAAATCGCCAACGTCACTGTAGAACCAGCCAGCCAGGTTGATGCCTTGGCGTTTCCGGATGGGGAGAGCTACTTCCTCAGCGGCGGCCATGTACGCAGGGATGCCGCCGGGCTTGAAGGTATAGGTACGATAATCAAATACCATATTGTTCTTTTTGATGAACTCCGGTGTGCCTTCTGCGGGAACATCCGCGTTGACCGGGTAGACGGGCGCAAAGCTAGAGGCATTCATCTGAGAGGTCTTCTGAGATTCCACCAAGCCTCTAGTCCGAGGGAGGTATTTGCCCGCCCAATCGGGGTCTGAGTGGAACGCGTGTTTGGCCTCGGCCATGTGTTTGTCGTCTTCGTAGCCCCAGATGTGTACCACCTGGTTCAACGAGCCAACCTCGCTGTAGTACCACCCGGCAAGTCTGATGCCGTAGCGCTGTCTAATGGGCAGGCTGAGTTCTTTCACCCCGGCCCGGTAGTCGGCCGTTGCGCCCGGTTTCAGTGTGTAGACTCGGTAGTCGTAAATCATCTTCTCTCCCCTAAATTAGTTCAATCAAAACAATTGCCAGAAAGGGCAATTATGGCAGTTAGCCCGTGTGTTCCAGAACGAACTCCCCGATCTTGCCAATGGCCTTCCGGGCCTCTGGCAGAATTGGAGCGTAATGATGCCAAACGTGGGGCATATCATCCCACACTTCCATCTCCACTGAGACCCCTACTTTTTCAGCCCGTTCTTTCAGCATGGTGGAATCGTCCAACAACACTTCAATCCCGCCCACCTGGAGTAGCAGGGGAGGGAGGCCGGTGAGGTCCGCGTGGATGGGCGACGCCAGTGGGGCCTGTGGGCTCTTGCCGTCCAGGTAAACATCCGCAAGTTTTAGAAGACGCTCTTTGGAAACCGAGGGGTCGGACTCGGCGTTGGTCGTCATGGACTTGCCTGTTGACTCCATATCGGCCCAGGGCGAGATGCAGACACCGGCTGCGGGCATGGGCTCTCCCACGGACTTCAGGGCAACCAAGGCAGCAACTACCAAACCGCCGCCAGCGGAGTCACCGCCAATGACGATATTACCCGAGTCGATTCCTTCGGAAAGCAGCCACTGGTAGGCGGAGACCGAGTCTTCAACCGGTGCTGGAAAAGGCATCTCTGGGGCCAGGCGGTAGTCCAAGGCCAGCACCAGTGCCTTGGCGGCCCTAGCCAGGTGGGCCAGCAGAACGCGGTGGGTTCTGACCGAGCCAAATACGTATCCGCCTCCGTGCAGATAGAGCACCACACGCCCTTCTTCCGACTCGGGTGCCCAGATCCATTCGGCGGATACCCCATTGGCACCCACTCGCTTGGTCTCGATGTCGTCATCTATGGGGAGTTCGGACATTATACGTTCGTAAGAAAGGCGGTCATCGTCGATGGTCTTTCTTACTTCTTGGGACCGGACTCGAATCATCTCAAGTACGGTATTTAGTTCTTGGCTGGGGGCCATGGCACGTCTCCTGGCAGCACTCTAGCTGGAGTGCGTTCACTGGGTGCGGCCATGATAGTTGCCCAGGTACCAAGTCGCAAGGGGCTGGCTAACATGTTGGCCGCCGTCATTCCTGCGAAGGCAGGAATCCAGATCGACCGCGATGGCCAAGCTACTTTG
>CAVODA010000102.1:0-5848 GCA_963694265.1 Dehalococcoidia bacterium | reverse complement strand
AGGCAAGACTTAGGCCTATTTTTCCTTTGGCGGGGCCAATGAACTGGACTAACAACGCCAGAAATATCCAGGCACAGCGTGTCGTTGATTCATTTTTCTGAAGGGAGGGAGCCATTCGCAGCATCAGTTCCCAAACCGGAAGGCCGCGCACAATCTGCAGGGCTCCAAGATCGACCCGGACATGCCCGATGACGTGGTGGACGTGGATTACATGATGGAGAACCTGTGGATCGTCGGCGACCCGGACGAATGCGCCCAGCAGATACGGGACATATACGAGGAGGTTGGCGGGTTCGGCTCTTTCTTGGCCATTAGCCAAGACCCCGACGACGCCAGCAAGTCTGCTCACTGCCTAAAAATGCTCAAGGAAGAGGTTGGTCCGCGAATAAAAGACCTGACCGGAGAACCGGAGGCAGCGCTCAGGGGTTAAAGAAAACAACCCCAACTCTTGATGAAAGAGCTCCAATCATGACAATTGGAGCTCTTTCGGTTTAATCGGAGTGTTGTTATTCGGGGTGTTGCTAGAGAAATTTGAGAGAGTTACGCTTCCCATTCCTCTATTTTTCGCTCCAGCTCTGTTTGAGTCTGGAGATGCTCCTCTCCCAAGCGGGTCATGTCTTCAAATTGCTGGCCAATCGTTGCTTCTTGAAGCTGGGTCTCAATGTCTTTGAGCTTTTCTTCCAGGTCCGTGATGATCTTTTCCATGTTGACCACCGGCGCAGCTGGGTTACGACGTTTCGCACCCGGTGCAGCAACGGATTTGGGGCTGGCCACCGGCTTAACCGTCGCTTCTTCGCGGGCTATGACGGCGACTGTTTCAGAATCCTGTTGCGCCGCTACCCACTCGGCAAAAGTGCCGTTAAAGACATTGACCTTGCCATCTCCAGTGACCAACAGAGTCTCGGCCAATAGGGCTACCAGGTGTCGGTCGTGAGACACCATCAGTATCGTGCCTGGATAGGTCATCAGCACGTGTTCCAAGGCCTCTCTGCTGGGTATATCAAAGTGGGTGGTCGGCTCGTCCAACACCAGCAGATTGGGTTCGGTAATCAGTAGCCGGGCCAAGGCCAAGCGACTCTTCTCACCACCGCTACAAGCGCCAACTGCTCGAAATACGTCCTGACCCTGGAACAGGAATCGTGCCAGGTAGGATCGAGCATCCTCAAACGGCATGTTCTTAATATGCAGGAAGGATTCCAACACAGTCTGTTCTTCGTCCAAGTCGTCCAGGCCTTGGCTGTAGTAACCCACTTTGACGCTCTGGCCCAGGGCCACGAACCCGTCCAGTGGTGGCACTTCCCCCAAAATGGTTTTGATGAAAGTGGATTTACCGGTACCGTTATCGCCGATCAGCCCAATTCGAGAGCCTCGTGATAGCTGCAAATCCGGTACTTTGAGCAATTCTGTGGACACGCCGTCGTCGGTATAGCCAACTCGTAGTCCCTTGGTGCTTAGAACCACCTGCCCAGTGCGGGTGGCACCGGCGGACGACAGAGATATGGAATGCTCTCGGTCTGGCCTGACGATGCGTTCCAGCCTGGCCAGGCGTGTCTCCCGGCCCTTAGCTTCACGTGACCTCTGGCCGGCGCGGTATTTGTCGATGAACGCCTGTTCCTTGGTGATGAATTCCTGCTGCGCCTCGTATTCCTTCAACTGGCGCAGGTCACGCTCGGTTTTGAGGACGCGGTACTTGGAGAAATTACCGGGGAAGGTGTTCATGCGCCCGTGGTCAATTTCCCAGATTTGGGTGGCCATCTCGTCCAAGAAATACCGGTCATGGGAGACTACCAAAACGGCCGGAGCAAAGTGGGTCAGGTAGCGCTCCAGCCAGGTGACACCCTTTAGATCTAGGTAGTTTGTTGGTTCGTCCAATACCAGCAGGTCCGGGTTGCCGAGCAGGGCCTTGGCCAACGCGGCGCGGGTCCGCTCACCGCCACTTGCTGATGACGCGGGCGAGTCCAGGGTTTCTGGCCTCAGTCCCAAGCCCTCAACCATGCGTTCCACGGACCGCTCGTAGGTGTATCCGCCCAGGGCATCGTACTTGTCTAGCAGGTCGGCGTAGTGACGGCCGGCCTCTGCAGAATCGCTGCCCGCTGCGCTTGCCTGCGCGGACGCTTGGTCCAGTTCTTTCTCCAACGCCTGGACTTCTTTAAAAACACAGAGAATCTCTTCCCTAAGAGTGCCGTCAATTTCCATCTGGGGGTGTTGGGGAACGTAGCCGACTCTGATGCCGTTGATCCTGGCCACTCGGCCTTGGGTGGCGTCTTGCTCTCCTACGAGTACTCGTAGAAGAGACGTTTTGCCACCGCCGTTAGGGCCGACGATGCCGATTCGTGCCCGTTCATTGATGTCTAGATCAATGCCGGAAAAAATAATTTCAACGCCGTAATGCACGGCCAAATCTGAGGTGGATACCAGAGGCATGGGGTGAGAGGTACTCCCGAACACAGTCTAATTGCAGCTTTATGCCGGGCCGGTGACGTACACAAGCCAGCCTTACAACTATAACCGATAATACGGTTTTTGAGCAGTTTGCCGATGTTCAGGGCAGTGGCTAGCGGCGTGGTAGACTGCCAACTCTGAAGGGATGATCCAAATCCACTGCAAACTGCCGGAGCGTGTTTGGCCCAGTCTATGAAGCGTCGCTATAGAATTGCCGCCATTCTCAGTCGGCTGCACCGATTCTTGTACGCCTTGCTCGGTGGCCGGTTTGTGTCACATCGGGGCGATGCCGACTTCCTGCTATTGGGCACTATGGGTCGCCGCTCCAATCGCATTAAGACCGTGGCATTGCTGTACGTGATGCACCACGGCGATCCGGCGGTGATTGCATCGTTCGGCGGAAACCATAAGGCCCCCAACTGGCTGTTGAACGTCAGGTACAACTCAAATGTCACCGTCCAGATTGGTTCAGATCTGTGGCAAGGAATCTCAAGAATCGCTGAGCCCTCAGAGCGTGAGGGATTGTGGCCCAAGTTCGTGGAGACCTATGCCGGTTACGAGCGATATCAGACTCACACCACGCGGGTATTCCCCATCGTTGTGATTACCAAGACCAGTGGCTAACTTGCAGTGTCCTGACGTTACTTGAGGATGTATACTGGTCGCACACTTCCCAGACTCGAATTTGCCGCAGGAGGGAACCATGGCTACAGAAACAGAGATTAAAACTTCGGAACAATCCCAGGCGTTGGTCAAGATTACGGAGATGGACCATATTGTTCTGCGCAACAAAGACGTAGAGGTATCCCTCAAGTTCTACACCGAGGTGTTGGGACTCAAGGCCGAGCGTGTGGACAAATGGAAGGCGGGGGAGATTCGCTTTCCTTCAGCGCGCATCAACGCCAACACCATCATCGACTTCTTTGGTTCCGACCAAGACCCCGTTGACCGGGACGGCGTAAAGAACCTGGACCATTTCTGCATGGTGATTGAACCCACAGACATGGAAGAACTCAAGAACAAGTTCATTGCCATGGGCGTAGGCATCCAAGCCGGACCGGGAAAACGCTGGGGCTCCCACGGCGACGGTATCTCGCTCTATATCTACGACCCGGACGACAACGTAGTTGAGTTGCGCCACTACTAGGATTTGTCCATCTTGAACCGGCGCACAATAATGTCTTCAAAAATGGCCGATCAATTTCTGATTGGCCATTTTGTTATTTCCAAGGACACTCGCACGCCTGTCATTCTGAGGCAGCAGCCGAAGAATCTCGTTTCCAATGGACCAGCAATTCCCAGCGGCAACGAGACCTTTCGCTTCGCTCAGGGTGACAGTGTTGCGCGGACAACCTCATGGCACAGGTCATGACTCAAAAGTGGGTCATCCCCAAGCACAGCGTGCGGGTGAGCAAACGGGCCAGACGGGTAACCATCAAGGTGTCGGCCTATACCGGCCTAGAAGTGGTGATTCCCGTTGGGTTCAAAAAATCCCAGATTCCAGAAATTCTCCAATCCAAGGCAGACTGGATCGAAAAAAGCCTGAGCCGCATCCAGCCTGAAGACGAACTCACACGACCAGACTCCGTCCAATTTGATCTCCTGAGCGAGTTTTGGCGGGTTGAATACGCCAGTTCCGCAGCGGACAAGGCGAAGTTGGTAGAGCAAGACCCCAATGTTTTACTGATCACCGGCCAGGTGGACGACCCGGTGGCAATTGCCGCAGTGCTGAACCAATGGCTGCAGAAAAGGGCGAAGGCAATGTTGGTGCCGTGGCTGGGTCGACTCAGTGAAGAATTGTCGTTGCCCTTCAATCGGGTGTCCGTGCGCCGTCAGTTGACCAAGTGGGGTAGCTGCTCCGGAGAGAAATCCATCAGCCTGAACCGCAACCTGCTTTTCGTCCAACCGCACCTGGCGCGGTACGTGCTAGTCCACGAGTTATGTCATTGTCTAAAACTGGATCACTCGGACCGGTTCTGGAGGATTTTGGAGCAATACGAGCCCGACGCCCGCCAGACGGCAGTGAAAATGAGGGATGGAGTCGACTGGGTCCCCCGCTGGGCCCAAGTCTGATGATTGAAATGGTTCGGGCTTAGAACCTGCGGAGCTTGGGTGCCAACATGGCCAGGCCGAGAATCATACTGACGCCAAATATACCGGAGAGCACTGCCGCAGTCGGTGCTCCCCACACACCGGCAACCGCCCCCGCTCCCAAGCTGCCAAAGGCGTGGGCATAGATGGCCAGTGTCCGCAAACCCATGATACGACCGCGAAATTCCGGCAGGCCCGTTTTCATCAAAACTGTAAGTACCAGTACCAAGCTTGATGAGAACATCATTCCTGTTACCGCCAAGATTCCGACCGACACGTAGAAATTGGTGGATACGGCAAAGATGATCATGGTGCTATGCCAGCCGATCACGGCCAAGAAGCAGAGTATTCCGGCGTGCTTCACATTTGGTATCGACGCCCAGAACATTGAGCCCACCAACCCACCAATACCAAAAGTAGAGATAAGGATTCCCAGCCCCACTGAGTCTTGGCCCAACACGTCTCTGGCGAATATGGGAACCAGGGTGGTATGGAACGAGAACCCGGTAATGTTGAAGATCACCGCCACAAACAGGGCCGCCCACAGTAGCTGGTTGCCTTTGACGTAACGCAACCCCTCAGCCACCAATGAGAACACCGACTCGCCTTTTTGGGCGACGGTGACTCCGGTCTCGCCGATCAGAAACGTCAGTGATCCACTGAGGATGTAAACGCTCATTATCATCACGTATGCGCCTTCCGGGCCAAACAGATCAAATAACAGTCCGCCAATTATCGGCCCAACAATCAATGCCAAGTTCATTGCAGCGCTGATTAGGGCCACGGCGTTTGGTATGCGCTCCGGTACCACGCTATCCACTGCCAGGGACTGGGCTGTGGGCATTTGAAAGACACGCGCCAGTCCGGCCAGCAGAGTGATTACGAAAATATGCCAGACTTCAATCAGATCAGTGGTAATCAGCACCAGCATCAGCAATGCCATCGATGTCAGAACTACTTGAACAATCATCATCAGCGTGCGACGCGACACCATGTCAGCAGTTGCGCCGGCAAAAAGGGCTATGAAGTTGAAGCCCAAACGGGCTGTTGCCGTCAGGCCAACCAGTAATGGGGAGTCGGTGAGGTTCAGTACATACCAAACGACCACCACCGTCTCCATCTGTGCTCCCATCTGAGATACGGTCATTGCAGACCAGATGAGGCCAAAGTTGCGTTGTTTGAGGATTGAGATCGGTGTGGCCGCGCGGCCTATGTTAGAGACCAGTTTCAAATTATTGGTTTAATCCGGGGCAGAGGTGCTGCATAGTTAAGTTGCGGTCGCCTTATGGGATGGGGGGATGTATCGCCTGAGTGG